>DASZQC010000606.1:0-2567 GCA_035549815.1 Dongiaceae bacterium | reverse complement strand
TATTTGCGCTCCAGCGACCCGTCCACCTGGCCGAAGCGCTCCAGCGCGATGGCGATATGTTCCGGCGCGATGCCGATGCCGGTATCGGCCACCTGGATGACGATCTCCTGCATTTCGGTGAAGGCGATCAGGCGCACCTTGCCGCCGCGCGGGGTGAATTTGAGCGCGTTCGACAGCAGATTGAGCAGGACCTGCCGCACGCGCCGCTCGTCGCCCTGCAAGGCGGGCAGATCATGGGCCAGCTCGTGCTCGAGGCCGATTCCGGCCTGCGCCGCCTGGCCGTCCAGCATGCGCAGGGTGGTGACCAGCGTCTCGCGCAGGTTCACCTGCTCCTCGTTGAGCTCCAGCGCGCCGGCGTCGATCTTGGAAAAATCGAGCACGTCATTCACCAGCGACAGCAGATGCTTGCCGCTGCTCAGCACGTCTTCGATATAGCCCTTGTAGCGCGCATCGCCCAAGGGCCCGAAGATCTCCGACTGCAGCAGCTCGGAAAAGCCGATGATGGCGTTGAGCGGCGTGCGCAGCTCGTGGCTCATGGTGGTGAGGAATTGCGACTTGGCCTGGCTGGCGGCGGCGGCGGCATCGAGGGCATGGCTCAGATTCGTCGTCGTCGCCTGCAATTCCTTCTTGGTGCGCTCGAGCTCGGCGACGTGGTGACGCAGGCGCTCCGCCTCTTGCGCGGTGCGGCTCGCCATCTGGTGATCGACGACGGCAGCGAACAGACCGACCGCGACCATGAGGGCCATCACCGTCGCCACCATCAGCGCCACCCATTGCGGCGGCATGCCCGACAAGTCGGGCGGCACGATCTGCGGCAGGGGCTTCATCGTCAACGCCGTCATGCCGGTGAAGTGCAGGCCGGCGATGGCCAGGATCATCAGGGTCGTGACCAAGGCCTGCTGCTTCCAGCCTTGGCCGCGCACAAAGCTGCGCATCATCGCAGCGCCGAAAGCGAGCGACACGATCACCGATGCGGCCACATAGGGCCAGTCCCATTGGAACGTGGCCGGCACATGGACGGCCGCCATGCCGATATAGTGCATGACGACGATCGAGAATCCGAACATCACGCCGCCGAGCAGCGGCCGGCGATAGGCCAGCGCCAGCAGGAAGCCGACCGCCGCCAGGGTCATCGAGGCGCCGATCGACAGCGCCGTTTCGCCGACGTCGTAGCCGAGCGAGAATCCCGACTGGTACGCCAGCATCGCCACGAAATGCGTGCTCCACACGCTGGCGCCGGCAACCATCGCCGCCGCCAGCAGCCAGCGCCAATCGGTTGCGCCGTCCCGCCCGCCGCCGGCCGCGCCGGGCTGCGCGCGCGCCAGGAGGCTGACGGTCGTATAAGACCCGAACAGGCAGACGATCACCGCCAAGAGAAGCAGCGCAAGGTCGTGCTGGTCCGCGATGCAGCCATAGAGCCGGAGCATGGGCGCATTGAACGCCGGACCAATGAAGGTTCGGTAAAAAGAACTGACGTTTTCGCCCTTTTTTTTGCCTGCCAGATCAGGGCTTTACCCCGTATGAACTAGGGGCTTTTGTGCCTCGGGCGCGGGATGTTCGCCCAAGGCGGGAAGAACCGCAGCGCCCGGTCCCGCAAAGGAGGAGGAGGGCAGCCTCAGCGCCCGCGCTGCAGCTCCCGTAAGCCCCGCTCCAGCCCATCCAGGGTCAGAGGATACATGCGTTCCGCCATCATCTGGTTCAGGAGGCGGATCGAGGCGGTCCCCGGCCAGGCGCGCGGGTCGCGCGGATTGATCCAGATGGCGTTGGGGAAGCGCTTCAGCAGGCGCGCCATCCAGACGGCGCCAGCCTCTTCGTTCCAATGCTCGACGCTGCCGCCGGGTTCGCTGATCTCGAACGGACTCATGGTGGCGTCGCCGACGAAGATCAGCTTCCAGTCCGGCCCGTAGGTGTTCATCACCTCCGGCGTCGGCGTGGTGGCGTCGAAGCGGCGGCGGTTGTTGCGCCACAATTTCTCGTACGGGCAATTGTGGAAATACCAGGTCTCCAGATGCTTGAACTCGGCGCGCGCGGCGGAAAAGAGCTGCGCCGATTCCTCGATGTAATCATCCATCGACCCGCCGATATCGAGCAGCAGCAGAACCTTCACCTTGTTGTGGCGTTCCGGACGCATCTTGAGGTCGAGCGATCCGCCATTGGCTGCGGTCGCCTGGATGGTGCCGCCCAGGTCCAACTCGTTCGCCTCGCCCTCGCGCGCCCAGCGGCGCAGGCGGCGCAAGGCGAGCTTCAGCGTGCGGGTGCCGAGTTCCACCTCGCCGTCGAGATCCTTGAACTCGCGCTTGTCCCACACCTTGATGGCGCTGCGCCGGCGCGAGCCCGACTGGCCGATGCGCACACCCTCCGGATTGTCGCCATAGGCCCCGAACGGCGAAGTGCCCGCCGTGCCGATCCATTTGGAGCCGCCTTCGTGGCGGCCCTGCTGCTCGGCCAGGCGCTGCCGCAGGGTCTCCAGCAATTTCTCGAAGCCCATCTTCTCGATCGCCGCGCGTTCCTCGTCGGTCAGGAACCGCTCAGCCAACTGCTTCAGCCAATCTTCCGGAATGTCGGCC
>DASZQC010000605.1:0-4746 GCA_035549815.1 Dongiaceae bacterium | reverse complement strand
ATCGTCCGCAACGCAACCGTCGCCGACGTGGTTGCGGAACTCGACCGCTATCGCGCCGGCCTGATCCTGTTGCAGGACCCGGCTCTGGCGGCGCGCCAGGTAACGGGCGTGTTCGATCTGCGCGATCCCGCCGCCGCCTTGCGAGCCTTGCTGCAGCCCTTCGGCGGGCGGATCACCGCCATCACGCCCTATCTCCTGATCGTCGAAGGCGCCTAGCTCAGAAATATCGCCATCCCGGTAAAAATCGCGCGCGCTCGCCCGTCTAGTCCAAGGATGCGAATGCGACTTGTTCGCATTTGAACTCGATTCAGCCCGGGGATGGGCGACAAAAGGGGGCGGTATGCAGCGTACGGGACGGGGCGTTGGGCGCGGGGGCGTCAGGGCTTGGTTGTTGGGCACGGCGATGATGGGAGTGGTGATGGCAACAATCACCCCCACGATGGCGAAAGACCGCGATGCGCAGCCGGATCTGCGGCCGCAGGCGATTGAATCAGCCGGGGCGACGCAGCTTGCCCAGGCGGGCAGCGCGGCCGACTACGACATCCCGGCGCAGGATCTGTCCGGCGCCGTCACCACCTTCGGTCGGCAATCCGGCCTGCAAGTGGTGGTGGACAGCGCCATCCTGAGCGGATTGCGGTCGCAGCCCGTCGCCGGCCACCTGACGACGGAAGAGGCGATCAATCAGATGCTGGCCGGCACCGGCCTCACCTGGCGCTACACCGACACCGGCACCGTTGCGTTGGAGCGCCAAATAAATCCGGGGGCGGATAGCGGTAACGGCCTCATGGCCCTGCCGCCGGTGACCGTGACGGCCGAGCGTTCGGAGCGCTCGATCATGGACACCTCCACCAGCGTCCAGGTGTTCGACGCCGACACGCTGCAGGAACGCCCGGACATGGAGGGTTCCAACGATGTGCTGAGCAAGGTCGCCAACGTGACCAGCGTCGGCACCGGCAATTTCGCGCCGAGCGTGCGCGGCGTCGATGGCACCGGCCCGGCGCAGGGCGCCGATGCCTTCCTGGCGGGCACCCGGCCGCGCCTCAACGTCCAGGTGGACGGCCGTCCGCTCAGCTATAACGAGGTGGTGTTCGGCGACGTCTCGATGTGGGATGTGGAGCAAGTGGAAGTGCTGCGTGGCGCGCAGACCACGCTCCAGGGCCGCAACGCCATCGCCGGCACCGTCGCGATCACCAGCAAGGCCCCGGTCTATGATTTCGAGGTCGGCGGGCGGGCGCTCGGCGGCGATGACCACAAGCGCTATCTGTCGGCTATGATCAACGCGCCGATCATCGACAACGAGCTGGCGGTCCGCTTTTCCGTCGACCATCAGCGGCACGAAAGCTTCGTCGAGGGTTTCAACAATATCGAGAATGCCGGCGACCCGAGCGATTTCGAATCGCTCAATTTCCGCGGCAAGGTCCTGGTGGAGCCGGAGGCCTGGGAGGGCTTCAAGGCCACTTTCACGCTGAACCACAACGAATATACCGCGCCGCAGACGGAATCGGTCGAGCGGCCGTTCGATGAATACGAGGCCGCCTTCCCCGACATGCCGGTGTTCAACCCCAGCACCACCACCGGGGTCCTGGATGCGAGCTGGCAGATCAACGACAACTGGGCCGTGGAGAACACCACCTCGGTGAGCGGCGTCGACATCCAGCGCAAGGCCCTGGACGGCGATGGCAATGCCGAGATCGACGCGCTGGAGATCGTCAGCGAGCCGCGGGTGCGCTTCACCGGGCTGGACGGCAATTTGAAAATCCTGGGCGGGGTATACGTCTTTCATAATGAGCAGGACGAGGTGATCGACCTGTTCGGCGGCGGCGCGTTCGACGACAGCACCGATACGGTCGCCGTGTTCAGTGAAATGACCTGGACCTTCCTGGAGGATTTCGACCTGACGCTCGGCGCCCGCTACGAAAACGAGCAGCGTCGCCGTACCGGCGAGATGTTCGTCTTCGCCATCGACCTGGACGAGACCTATGACGCCTTCCTGCCCAAGGCGGGCCTCGCCTGGCACCCGACGGAGGAATTCACCGTCGGCATCGTGGGATCGCGCGGCTATAACGGCGGCGGCGCCGGCTTCACCTATGACTTCCCGTTCGAAAGCTACGTCTTCAAGCCGGAATATGTCTGGACGGCGGAGGCCTATAGCCGCGCCGAGCTGTTCGACAAGCGCCTCAGCCTGACCGGCAACGTCTTCTATTCCTGGTACAAGGACATGCAGTTGCCGTTCGACCTCAACCCGGATCCGGACATCTGGGCGTTCGTCATCCGCAACGCCGACCGGGTGGAGACCTATGGCGCGGAGATCGGCATGCGCTGGCTGGCCATGCCGGGCCTGGAATTCTTCGCCGATGCCGGCTACCTGGAGACCGAGATCACCAAATATTCCGGCTCCGACCTGGTGGGCAACGACCTTGCCGTCGCGCCGAACTTCACCGCCGATGTCGGCGTGATCTATCAGCATGAGAGCGGCTTCGAGTTCGCGCTGGATGCGCGCTATACCGGCGACTATTTCTCCTCGGTCGAGAACGATCCTTACGAGGAAATCGACTCTTATTGGATCGTCAACGCGCAGATGGGTTATGTCTGGGGCGACGACCGCAACGTGCGGCTGTTCGGCTTCGTCAACAACCTGCTCGACGCGGACGACATCACCACGCTGGAAAAAGGCGCGACGCCGGCCGACGATTCCGCCGGCATCATTCCGCCGCGCAGCTTCGGCGTCGGGCTGGAGGTTTACTTCTAGGCCATGCAAGCGAAGACGATCAGGACCTGGTACTTCGTCCACAAATGGGCCAGCCTGGTCTGCACCTTGTTCATGCTGCTGCTGTGCCTGACCGGCCTGCCGCTGATCTTCCATGAGGAGATCGAGCATGCCCTGGGCACGATCCCCGAGGCCGCGGCGATGCCGGCCGGAACAAAGCTGGCGCCGGTCGACCGGGTCGTCGCCGCGGCGGAAGCGGCTTGGCCGGGCCAGAAGGTGCAATATGTCTCGTGGGACGAGCACGAGCCGGAGCTGGCCTTCGCCAGCCTCCAGGTGCCGGGCGCGCCGCCGGACGAATTCAGCATCGCCATCGCCGATGCGCGCACCGCCGAGATCATCGCCAAGCCGGACATCAATTCCGGCTTCATGTATGTGATGCTGACCCTGCATGTCGATCTGTTCGCCGGCCTGCCGGGCAAGCTGTTCCTCGGCTTGATGGGCATCCTGCTGGTGACGGCCATCGTCTCCGGCGTGGTGCTCTACGCGCCCTTCATGCGACGGCTGGATTTCGGCACCGTGCGCCGCGCTCGGGGCAGCCGGCTGAAATGGCTCGACCTCCACAATCTGCTTGGCATCGTCACCGTCGCCTGGCTGCTGGTCGTGGGCGGGACCGGGGTGATCAATACCTGGGCCGATCTGGTGATCCAGTTCTGGCGCTATGACCAGTTGCAGGAAATGACGGCGCCCTACGCCAGCAAGCCGGCGCCGGAGCGCTATGGTTCGATCGACGCGGCGCTGGCGGCGGCAAAGGCGGCGGTTCCCGACATGACGCCGTCCTTCGTGGCTTTTCCCGGCTCTTTGCTCTCCAGCAATCACCATTACATGGTGGCGATGCATGGTTCGACGCCGCTGACAACACGCCTGATCAAGCCCGTTCTGGTGGATGCGGTGACGGCGGAGCTGACGGAGACGCGCGACATGCCGTGGTACGTGACCACGTTGCTGGTGTCGCAGCCCTTGCATTTCGGCGATTACGGCGGCCTGCCGCTGAAGATCATCTGGGCCTTCCTGGATCTCGCGGCCATCGTCGTGCTGGGCAGCGGCCTTTATCTCTGGCTGGCGCGAAACCGGCGCAGCTCGGTGGAAGAGCGCCTGGCGCACATCGCCGCCGCGCACGCCAAGCCGGCGGAATAAAGATGGCCGGAAAACTCTCCTTGCGCCGCGTGTTCGGCGTGCCGCTGATCCTGGCCGTCGCCAGCCTGGTCGGGCTGATCTCCGCGCTGATCGGCGACGATCTCTGGGACGTGCTGTCCTGGCTCACCTTGGGGGCGATGGTGGCGGTCATTGGCTGGTACTGGCTGCGGCGACGCCCACACTAGGGGCTATCCCGCTTACGGCGCGGCATCGTATGGTCGCGCCACCATGACTCAGGTTCCTTATCTTAGCGCGGCGGACCTCGAGCGATTGCTCGATTATCCGTCGCTCGTCGATTCCCTCGCCAAGGGCTTTGCCGCCGACTGGACCGTGCCGGTCCGCCACCATTACTCGATTCCCATCCAGGGCGAACCGGACCAGACCCTGCTGCTGATGCCGGCTTGGGATGCGGGGCAGGCGATCGGCATGAAGCTTGCCACCATCACGCCGGGCAACGGGCCGCGCGGCCTGCCGGCGGTGAACGCGGTGTACCTTCTGGTCGACGGGCCGACCGGCCAGCCGCGCGCGCTGATGGATGGCGCCTCGCTGACCGTGCGGCGCACCGCCGCGGCTTCGGCGCTCGCCGCGCGCTACCTGGCGCGCAAGGAGGCTTCGGTCATGGTGATGGCCGGTGCCGGCGCGCTCAGCCGGCCGCTGGTCGAGGCGCACCTCTCGCAGCATCCGATCAAGCGGGTTTATTTGTGGGCGCGCGAAGAAGCGAAGCGAGAGGCCAAGGCGAAGGAACTGGCGGCGCTCGGCCTGCCGGTCGAACCGGCCGCCGATCTGGAGCATGTCGTGCGCCAGGCCGACCTCATCTCCTGCGCCACCTTGAGCACCACGCCGCT
>DASZQC010000604.1:0-18011 GCA_035549815.1 Dongiaceae bacterium | reverse complement strand
ATGTCGAGCAGCGGTCCGTAGGAGATCTTGCGATAGACCCGGTTCTGTTCCGCCGCCACTGGCGCGATCGGCATGAACTCATGAAAGGCCCGCGCCGCGCGCGCCGCCAGCAGGCGCACGTTCTTTTCCTTGTATCGATCGTCGAATACCTTGGAATCCGACCAGTTGTTGGTCACTTCATGATCGTCCCACTGCGCCAGCATCGGCACCTGGGCGTTGAAGGCAACCACGTTCTTGTCCAGCAGATTGTATTTGTACTGGCCGCGATATTCCGCCAGTGTCTCGGCGACCTTGGCTTTTTCCTCGATCAGCAGGTTCTTCCATTTCGTGCCGTCCGGCAGATCGACTTCGGCCACCAGAGGGCCGTCGGCATAGACGGTGTCGCCGCTATGGATGAAGAAATCCGGATTGTGTTTCAGCATCGTCGCGTAGGCCTTCATGCCGCCGCGGTCGAGGTCGATGCCCCAGCCCTGCCCGGCCGTGTCGCCGGACCAGACGAAACTGACATCGCGGCCGCCGGCGGGCGCCGTGCGGAAACGCCCGACGACCGGCTCCGACGCGGCGTTGACATCGGTCAGGTCGGTGAAGGTCACGCGATAGAAGATGTCTTGGCTGGCCGGCAGATTCTCCACCAGCAGCTTCGCGGCATAGTCGCTCTCCGGCAGCACGTCGACATAAGGCAACGCCCGCGCGTTGGCGAAGCTCTCCGTCGTCGCCCATTCGAAGGTCGCGCGCGCCGGCCGGTCGGTGCGCGCCCAGACCACGCCACGGTCCAGGCCGACATCGCCCGACTGTAGGCCATGCGTCACCAGCGGCCGGGTCGCCGCGCGCGAGAGGCGCGGCATGGCGAGGCCGGCCGGCAGCAGCAAGGCGGTCGCGCCGGCTGACTTCAGGAAGCTGCGACGATTGTGGGAGCGCGGAGGACGGGGCGGCAGGACGCGGGGCATGGCGGGCTCCTTTCGGGTTCAGCCGGTGATTCGGGGCCTGATCTGGCCGCGGATGCTCTTCGCCGCGCATGACGAGATTTTCGCCACCCCGTTAAGCTTTTGCGACGCCCCCGGGATGGAGCCGCAGATGCTTAATTTATTCGAATTATTTCAATCCTGTAACCAGGACTTGCCCTAACCCGGCAGGCTCTGTATATACGCCTCGCCCAACATGTCCCGAGCGGATCCTGCGGACCCGCTTTCATGTGTCGGAGTGTAGCTCAGCCTGGTAGAGCACTGTGTTCGGGACGCAGGGGCCGGAGGTTCGAATCCTCTCACTCCGACCACTTCTCTTCAGCGCTCATTCACCCCCACTACAGTTCCTGCACTGGAGCCTTTGCGGCTGTCCCGCGAGGATCGCCCTGTCATGTCGGGCGCCAATCCGGCGCCCGTTCAACCGAACAGGGGAGCAGCATGAGCAACAGCCTCTACGAACGCCTTGGCGGCGCTGCCGGCATTTCGGTCCTGGTCGACGATGTGGTGACGGCGCACATGAACAACCCGCTGATCAAGGCCCGTTTCCTGCCCTATCTCGACAATCCGGCGCATCTGGCAGAGGTCAAGAAACGGCTGCGCGAATTCCTGGGGATGGGCGGCGGCGGGCCGGAGCAATATAGCGGGCGCAGCATGCCGGACACGCATCGCGGCATGAACATCAGCGCGCAGGAATACATGGCGGCGATCGACGATATCCTCGGCGCGCTCGACAAGAACAAGATCGACGAGGAGACCCGCAAGGACGTCCTGGCGATCGCCTATTCGCTGAAGGACCAGATCGTCCACGTCTAGCGCGGATAGCGGCGCGCCTCACGCCGCGCGCCGCTTCTCCTTCGCGAACGGGCTCAAGCCCAGCCACTGCTGCATCGAGCGCGCCAGCGCCATGTCGCCGGTGAGTTCGAGGCGACCGGCATCCAGTTCCGCCTGCACGGTGGTGATGCCCATCCAGATCGCGGTCATGGTGCGCAGGCTGCTCTGCACGAACAGATCAATCTCGTGGCCAGGATCGGTGGAGCAAAGATCGACCACGCTGCCCTCGGCGATCAGCCAGAAATGCCGCCTGGATGCCGGAAGCTCCGGATACTCGAACTGGATCACGCTGCGATGATCTGGCTCCGGGCTCAGCTTTAGCCAGCGGCGCATGTCCCACATCAGCAACGAAGGGTCGAGATTGCGCAGCGAGACCTGCGATTCGACCCAGCGCTGGCCCCACATGCCGAGGCTCATCACCACCTCGCGCAAATCCTCGCCCGCCGGCGTCAGCACGTAATCGACAATGCCGGATTGCGCGGTTGGCCGGGTGGCGATCACGCCCGCCTGCTCCAGCTCTTTCAGGCGCTTCGACAGCAGGGTCGGCGACATGCGGGGCACGCCGCGGCGCAGATCGTTGAAGCGGGTGCTGCCGCACAGCATTTCGCGCAGGATCAGCGCCGTCCACCGGGAACAGACGATTTCCGCCGCCATGGCGACGGGGCAGAACTGCCCATATGAATTTTGCGATTCCATCAAATCCTCCCACGCTCTATCCGCCAAGGGTAGAACCAGCCCTGGACGGCGGCCACTCCAGAAACTGGACTTAATCTGCAAAAATTACCAGAGCCAGTCGTCAGAGCATCAAAAAATGTGGCGATTCGGTCAAAAATTAACACTTTAAGACTGAATTTCCACGGTTTATTTGATCGCCATCGCGCAGCAAATCCGATCATTCGGCCATCGGCGGTCGCCGATACAGATCCTGAACTGGAAGCTGCCAACGGTCGGCGCGACACTTCGCAACATATCGAGCGCATTTCCAACGGAGGGAGGTTTCCATGGCTGCGGTCACTGAACTGAAGCCGGCGCAGCAGAGCGCCACGGATCTGGTGTCCATCGCCCGCACGCTGGGCACGAAGTTCGCGGCCAAGGCCGCGCAGTTCGACGAGACGGATGAATTCGTCGGCGAGAACTACCAGGCCCTGAAGGACGCTGGCTTGGTCGATGCCGGCGTGCCCACGGAATTCGGCGGCGGGGGCCATGACGTCGCAGAGCTGGCCGCCATGCTGCGCGAGCTGGCGCGTCATTGCAGCTCCACCGCGCTTGCCTTCGCCATGCACACGCACCAGGTAGCGATCCCCGCCTGGCGCTGGGTGCATCAGAAGGCTGCGCCCGTCGAGCCGCTGCTGAAGCGTATCGCGGCGGAGAAGATCATCATCCTTTCCAGCGGCGGGTCTGACTGGATTTCCGGCTCCGGCACGGCGGAAAAGGTCGAGGGCGGCTTCAAGATCAACGCGCGCAAGGTGTTCTCGTCCGGCGCGCCGATCGGCAACCTGCTGATGACCACGGCGACCTGGGAAGGGGACGGCAGCGGCCCGCAGGTGTTGCACTTCGGCATCCCGATGAACTCGCCCAATGTGAAGATCGTCCCGGTCTGGAAGACGATGGGCATGCGCGGCACCGGCTCGCACGACATCCTGATCGACGGCCATGTGGTGCCGGATGCGGGCGTGGCGCTGAAGCGCAAGGCCGGCGAGTGGCACCCCTTGTTCCAGATCATCTCCACCATCGCCTTCCCGCTGATCTACGGCGTCTATCTGGGCGTCGCGGAAGGGGCGCGGAATATCGCGGTGGACTTGGCCAAGAAGCGCCGGCCGGACAACCACGTCACCGAGCTGGTCGGCAAGATGGAAACCGAGCTGCGCGCGGCCCAGATGGCGCACGCGCACATGGTCGCCGCCGCGCTGCAGAACAAGCCGGGCGCCGAGAGCGTGAACGAGGTGATGATCGGTCGCAACCTGGTGGCGCGCCATGCCATCGCCGCGGTGGAGTTCGCCATGGAGGCGGCGGGCGGCGCCGGCTTCTATCGCGCGGCCGGGCTGGAGCGGCGCTTCCGCGATATCCAGGGCGCCCGCTATCACCCGCTGCAGACCGGACCGCAGGCGCTCTATGCCGGCAGCATGGCGCTAGGGCTGCCGATCGACAAGGTGTACTAGCACGCCACCGACGCGGCCGGCTTTCGCGCAATCCCTGGAGCGAAGGCCGGCCGGCTCGTTTTGAAGGCGTTGCTTCGGAGCCCTTGCTGATTCGTCACGCGAGTGGCTACCCTCCCCCGGCCAATCACCAGGGGACCATCCATGCAGTCCATCCGCTCCATCTCCGTCGTCGGCTGTCATGCCGAGGGCGAGGTCGGCGACGTGATCGTCGGCGGCGTGCTGCCGCCGGCCGGCGCCACCATGTATGAGAAGATGCGCAGCATGGAGCGCGACCATGACCATATCCGCAAGCTGCTGGTGTGCGAGCCGCGCGGCAGCGTGGCGCGGCATGTGAATTTCATCGTGCCGCCGACGCGGGAGGATTGCGACATCGGCGTCATCATCATGGAGCCGACGGAATATGTGCCGATGTCCGGCTCCAACCTGATCTGCACCGTCACGGTAGCGCTGGAAACCGGCATCGTGCCGATGAAATCGCCGGTCACCGAGCTGACCGTCGACACGCCGGCCGGGCCGGTGAAGGTCGTCGCCCGCTGCGCCGACGGCAAATGCCAGTCGGTCGAGTTCGGCAATGTCCCTTGTTTCGTCGATAAGCTGGATGCCGATCTGGAGATCGAAGGCGTCGGCGCGATCAAGGCCGACATCGCCTATGGCGGCATGTTCTATGCGATCGTCGACGCAACGAGGCTCGGCTACAGAATCGCCCCCGACGAGGCGCGCGATCTGGCCATCCTGGGCGAGAAGGTGCGGCTGGCGGCGCGCGAGCAGCTCGAGGTCGTGCATCCGGAGAATCCCGGCATCAACGGCGTCTCCATCGTGCAGTTGAACCAGCCGTTCCAGGGTGTCGGCAAGGCGACGCGCAATACCTGCATCGTCTCGCCCGGCCGCTCCGACCGCTCACCCACCGGCACCGGCACCTGCGCCCGCATGGCGGTGCTGCATGCCCGCGGCCAGATGAAAACCGGCGACCATATGTTCCACGAGAGCATCATCGGCTCGCGCTTCAAGGGCACCATCGCCGGCGAAGCCACAATCGCCGGCCGCAAGGCGATCCTGCCCAGGATCGAGGGTCGCGCCTGGATCACCGGCTTCCACACCTATTGCATCGATGCCACCGATCCCTATCCGCAGGGCTACGTGATCGCCGACAGTTGGGGCGTCACGGGCAAGCTGCACCAATAGGCCAACACGGCGGAACGGGATCGACGCCGGAGGAAAGCGGCATGCCGAAATCGCTTTATGCCTTCATCTGGAAGACCACCCGACGCGATCAGGTCCTGCTCTGTGCCATCACGCTGCTGGTTGCGGGCCTTAGCATGGTGCCGTTGGAGCTGCAGCGGCGTATCATTGACGATGCCATCACCAATATGGATCTGCACGGCATGTACCTGCTGTGCGGCCTGTACTTGATCGTCCTGCTCGCACAGGGAGGCTTGAAATACCTGCTTAACGTGGCGCGCGGCAGCCTGGTCGAGCGCGTCGCCTACGCCCTACGCCAACAGGTTTTTCATCATCTGATCGGCGCGGGTCACCCGCGCAGCGATGATGCCCATCCGGTCGACAAGGGGGCCATCGTCTCGATGACCTCGGCGGAAGTGGAAGAGGTCGCCGGGTTTGTCGGCGATTCGATCTCGATGCCGCTGCTGCAGGCTGGAACAGCTTTCGGCACGCTGGGGTATCTGTTCTGGGTTCAGCCGCAGATCGCCGCTTTCGCTGTCCTGCTTTTCCTGCCCCAGTTGTTTCTGGTGCCGCTTGGCCAACGCCGGATCAACCGCTGGGCGGCAATCCATGCCCGGTTGCTGCGCAAGCTAGGGACCGTCGTCGTTTCCGAAGGGAAGCGCCAGTTGTCGCCCAGACATGCGGGACGGCGCTTCAACCACCTGGCAGACGGAGCAAGACGAACGCGAGTCCTGATATACCGCGTGAAGTTCGCGCTGACCTTTCTCGGAAACTTCATCGACGCCATCGGGCCGCTGATCGTGCTGACCGTGGGCGGTTGGCTGGTGCTGCACGGCCGCGCCCAGGTCGGCACGCTGGTCGTCTTCATTTCGGGATTTCAGAAGGTCGCCGATCCCTGGGACCAGTTGCTAACCTTCTATCGGACCACGTCGAACGCGCGGACGAAGTACCGGCTGCTGACCGATGCCCTGCCGTCTATGCCGCCAGCTTCTGCAAGCGATTCATCAGATAGGTGAGATTGGTGTGATCGATCTGCTCCAGGCGGGTCAGCACGCGCTCGATCAGCTTGGCCGAGAAGCGCTGCCGGTCGCGATCGCCGCCGTCATAGTCCATGTCGCGCGCCACGTCGAAGGCGACGCGGAACAGCGGGAACATGTCCACCGGCAGATGCGCGTACTGATAGACCGATTGCAGGCCGAGCGGACCCGGATCGTGGATCAACTGCCGCGCATTCACCACCGGCACGCCGGACAAGGTAGCGAGCGCCGCCTCGAAGAAAGCGATGTCGCCGGAGCACAGCGCACGTAGCACCAGCGACGGCGTCAGACGGCCCTGGCGAGACAGCAGCTTGGCGAATTGAATGACATCCGTGGCCTCGGCCCCGGGAGGCAACAGGCTGAGGGTGGCGCGCTCACGCGCTTGCAGCACCAGCTCGGTCGCCATCTCGTCGGTCATGTCGTGCTTCTTGACCAGGTATTCCTGGAGGCTGGCCGACACCATCGCCACCAGGCGCTCGGATAGAGCAAGCGGCAGGTTCTTGCGCATCGCAAGGGAATTGGTGACACCGACATCCTGGCCGTGGCGGTCCAGGATCTTCTTGACCTCGCCTTCACCGAGCTCCGCGCCCTTGTTCGCGGCGAGCGCGGCAATGACGCTGGGCGCCTTGCCATGGTCGATCAGCGCGTTGGCGACGACGCTGGAAACGGTGCTGCGCTTGGCAACGGCGGTCTGCTTGTCGGCGCCGGCCGAGCGGACGATCTGCACCAGGTCTTCGTCGGTCAGGACCTTGGAGAATTCGAGGACCGGCAGCGACACCTGCTCCACGTCCTTGGCCAATTGCATGGCCACATCATGGGGCAACTGGTCGCTGGCCTTCAGGTGGATGGAGAGCGCGGCGCGCACCTTCACTTCGGCGTCGCGCGCGAGGACCCGGAAAATCTGTTCCGCCAGGTTGCGCTCGGTGTCGGACAGATCGCCGGTCTCGAACGCATCGGCGACCTTCGCCGCGGTATCGGCGCGGGTCTCCCCATTGGGATTCGCGAGGAGCCTTTTGACATCCGCGTCGGACAGCACCTGGGCCATGAAAAACTCCGCTTTCGGGCGGTATTGCTTGGACTTGCCCGCCATCCGCCAGTCAAACAAAGACGGGTTAATAAACCCCTACTTTGCCCCGGTTATGGCCCGTTCCAGCGATTTCCCGAGCTTATCGACGACCTCATCCACCTGGGACTCGGCCAGGATGAAAGGCGGGGCCAGCACCACATGGTCACCCCTTGCCCCGTCGATGCAGCCGCCGCTTGGGTAGCAGACGAATCCCTCCTCGAAGCCGGCCCGGCGGACCCGGTTCCAGAGTCTCAATTTCGGGTCGAAGGGCTCCTTGGTTTCCCGGTCGGCCACCAGTTCCAGGCCGATGAACAGGCCCCGGCCGCGGATATCGCCCACATGGGGATGCTGGCCGAACCGCCCCCCCAGGCGGCGGAACAACAGGGTGCTGAGGCTGCGCACCCGTTCCAGCAGCCCCTCCTCCCGGATCGCCTGCTGGACGCCCAGGGCGGCAGCGCAGGCCAGGGTATGGCCGGCATAGGTCTGGCCATGCTTCAGGGTGCCGGAGCCGCCGGAGATGGCATCGAACACCTTCTGCGCGACCAGCAGACCGCCGATCGGCTGGAACCCTCCCCCCAGGCCCTTGGCCATGGTCAGGATGTCCGGCGACACGCCATCCTCGGCGCAGGCATACATGTGGCCGGTGCGTCCCATGCCGCACATCACCTCGTCGAACACCAGCAGCACGCCATGACGGTCGCAGATCTCGCGCAGGCGCTTCAGGTAGCCCGCCACCGGCGGCGCGCAGCCCAGCGATGCGCCAACCACCGGCTCGGCGAAGAAGGCCGCGACATTCTCCGCGCCCAACGTCTGGATCGCGGTCTCCAGCTCGTCGGCTACGCGCAGCCCGTACTGCTCGGCGCTCTCGTCGGCGCGGCGACCGCGATATTCGTAGCAGGGCGCGATGTGCGTCACCGGCATCAGCAGCGCCTCATAAGGCGCGCGGCGGTTCGTGTCCTCGCCCAGCGCCAGCGCGCCCAACGTATTGCCGTGATAGGAACGCTGCCGCGCGATGAACAGGCGGCGCTTCGGCTGGCCCATCTCCAGGTGATACTGCCGCGCCAGCTTCATCGCCGCTTCGACCGCCTCGGAGCCGCTGCCGACGAAGAATGCCTTGGTCAGGCCCGGCGGTGCTTGCTCGATCAAGGTGCGCGCCAGTTCCTCGATCACCGGCGTGGTGAAGAACAGCGAATAGGCATAGGAGACCTGGTCGGCTTGGCGCTTGATCGCCTCGATCACCTTCGGATGCGAATGGCCTAGGCACGAGACGTCCGGGCCGCCGGACGCATCGAGATAGCGCTTGCCGCCATCGTCGATCAGATAGGCGCCCTCGCCCTTCACGATGATTGGCAGCGGGAAATGCAGGTCGCGTTCGAACAACGCGCTCTTCTTCGGTTCGAGAAGCATGGATAGGTCCTATGGCTGCGCGGTCAGCACCTTGACCACGACCTGCGCGAACGCCTCGCCCGCGGCGCGGTCGAAGGCATCGACGATCTGGTTGAGCGAGGCGCCGGCGGCGGGCACCTGCTGATCGACCAAGACGGAGGTGACGATGCGCCGGTCGGGCATGCGCACCAGCTTCGCCGCCAGACGCAGGTGCACGGTGGGCACGTCGCCGCCGCTGAACTCGGCCTCGAAATCGCGCAGCTCCGATTGCAGCACGTAATCCGGCCGCAGGCCGGCGGCGTCACGGCCGACGGCAATGATACTGCCGGAAGCTTCGAAGCTCTCGATCAGCTTGGTCTGCAAAAGGATCGGCGCGTTGTCGGCCCAGGCGCCCTTGGCGAAATACTCGACAACGCCCGGCTCTCGGGTCAGGGCGATGCGGGTGGTGTCGAGATCGGCGGAGGCCACCGGCGTGCCGACCACCAACTGCCAATCGACCTTGGGCAGGCTCTGGTCGTACTGCTTCACCGCCGTCAGCGTATAAAGCGGGATCGGTTCATTGACCTTGGGCAGGATGCCCGCGCAGCCGCCGAGCGCGGTGCCGGCGCCCAGCATGAGGACAAGATGGCGGCGCGCGATCATGGCGTATCCACTCCGGTGCTGCGGTCGTTGAGGAAGAAGCGCGCCGGGTCTTTCTCCAACTGGTGCGAAATGCGCGTCATCGAGGCGACCAGGCGGCGCAGCTCGCTCACCAGCTCGGAGGCCTCGTAGAGCGTGGTCGAGGAGAATTGCTTAATCGGCTCGCGATTGTCGTCGATCAGCGCCGACAGCAATTGCGATGCCTTGTTCAGGCTGTCCGCCATGGCGGCGAAATTCTTCGCGGCCTTCGTCGTGTCGCCCTTCATGCTGCCGACGACGCCGCGCAGTTCCTCTGCCAGCAGCTTGAACTCCGTCGCCGCCTTGCCGGCCTCTTCCACCGCGCCGCTGGCGCCGCTCATCACGCCGCCGGCCGAAGAGGCGGAGCCGGCGAGCTGCCGCGTGATCTCTTCGAAATTGGCCATCGCGTTGCTGAAGGCCTTGCGGTTGTCGTCGCTCAGCAGGTCGTTCAGGCGCCGGGCGATGCCCTCGATCTGGGTCAGCAGATCTGGCACCCGGCGCACGATCTGTTCCAGCGCCGAGGGGCCGGCGATGATCTCGCTTTCCGGCGGCAGCAGGGCGGCGCCGCGGGTGCCGCGGCTGATCTGGATGATGACACCGCCGGCCAGGCCCTGGATCTCCAAGGTCGCCTTGGAATCGGCGCGGATCGGCGTGCCGCCGCGCACCTCCAGGTCGACGCGCGCCAGCTCGGAATTCTCCGGATCGATACGCACGTCGGTGACGCGGCCGACGGGGATGCCGCCGAACAGCACCGTGCTGTCGACGCGCAATTGCGAGACCGAGCCGGAGAAGCGCGCGTAATACTGGGCGTAGCGCACCTCGCCTTCGTAGCGGGCCAGCCAGAAGACGAAAAAGGCGATGCCCAGCACGAAAACGATGACGAAGCTGCCGACGGCGATGTGCTTGGCGCGGGTTTCCATGCGCGGGGCCGATCCGGTTCAGCTTGCCGCGATGCCGGCGGCACGGGCGCGCGGTCCGTGGAAGTAATTCTGAATCCAGGGGTGGGTGTCGCGCATCAGCTCGTCCAGGGTTCCGACCTTCACCTTCTTGTCTACCAGGACGGCGATCCTGTCGCAAATCGTGACCAGCGAGTCCAGATCGTGGGTGATCATCACAACCGTCAGGCCCAGGCTCTGCTGCAGGCTGCGGATCAACTGGTCGAAATCGGCGGCGCCGATCGGGTCGAGGCCGGCCGTCGGCTCGTCCAGGAACAGGATTTCCGGATCCAGCGCCAAGGCCCGCGCGAGGCCGGCGCGCTTTTTCATGCCGCCCGACAATTGGGAGGGAAACTTGGCGCCGGCTTCCAGCGGCAGGCCGACCAGCTTGATCTTCAACCCGGCCAGATCCTCCATCAGCTCCGCCGGCAGATCGCCGCGTTCGCGCATCGGCGCCTGGACGTTCTCCGACACGGTAAGGGAAGAGAACAAAGCGCCGTTCTGGAACAGCACGCCCCAACGGGTTTGCAGCTTGCGCCAAGCCTCGTCATCGAGTTCACGGGTCAATTGACCGAGAACGCGGATATCGCCCGCCGCCGGACGGTTGAGGCCGACGATGGTGCGCATCAGCACCGACTTGCCGGTGCCGGAGCCGCCGACCACGCCGAGCACCTCGCCGCGGCGCACGTCGAGGTCGAGCCCGTCATGCAGCACCTGCGCCCCGAAGCGGTTCACCAGGCCGCGGATCTCGATGACATTGGGAGACGGATCGGCCATCTCAGATGCTCAGGATCGAGAACAGGATGGAAAACAAGGCGTCGGAAATGATGACCAGGAAGATGCCCTCCACCACCGAGCGCGTGGTCATCTTGCCGACGCTCTCCGCGCTGCCGGAGACGCGCAGCCCCTCGAAGCAGCCGACCAGCGAGATGAGCACCGCGAAGACCGGCGCCTTCACCATGCCGACCCAGAAATGCGTGGCGCTGACCGCGTTGTTCAACAGGCCGACATATTGCGCGAAGGTGATGTCGACCAGCAGCACGCACATGATGCCGCCGCCGAGCAGGCCCATCAGATCGGCGAAGAAGGTCAACAGCGGCAGGGTGATGACCAAGGCGGCGACGCGCGGGATCGCCAGCACCTCCATCGGGTCCAGCCCCATGGTGCGCATCGCGTCCACCTCTTCGCTGACCTGCATGGTGCCGATCTGCGCGGTGAAGGCGGAGCCGGAGCGGCCGGCGACGACGATGGCGGTCAGCAGGATGCCCATCTCGCGCAGCACCGAGATGCCGACCATGTTGACCGTGAAGATCTGCGCGCCGAACTGGCGCAACTGATCGGCGCCCTGATAGGCCAGCACCACGCCGACCAGGAAGGAGATCAGCCCGACGATGGGCAGCGCGTTGATGCCGGTCTGCTCGATATGGACCAGCAACGGTGTCCAGCGAAAACGGCTGGGGTGCCTGACGACGCGCAACGCGGCCAGGATGAACTCGCCGAAAAAGGCGATCAGGTCGACGGCTTGGTTGAAGACGTCTTCGGCCCCGGCGCCGACCTCCGCCACCCAGTCGACCAGGGTCCGGCCGCGTGGCTGATCCGGAATCACCTTTGGCCCGGCGGCCAGGACGCGCTCGGCCAAAGGTTGGAATTCGGGCGCCAAATTCTGCCAGGGAATGGCGCCCGCCTCGCCCTGGGCACTGGCACGCGCCAGCAGCCAGGCGCCGGCCGAATCCAGCAGGGTGACGTCGGAGAGGTCGAGGGACCGGACCTGCTGGCCGGCCGGGAGCTGGGCGATCAGGCGGTCCAGGGTGGCGGCGTGCTCGACGATCCAGGCTCCGCCGGCACGCAAAGCAGCGCCGTCGCGCCCCTGCGCCAGCTCGATCCAACCCGGTTCGTCGGCCATGGGCCCTGCAACGATGACGTCAACGGAAAGCGTGGTCAGTGTACCGGCCCGTCCGCCGCCGCCGCAACAGCCAAAGCCGGGCCTCTAAACGGCCAGGACCTCGCCCAGATGCTGAGGCAGCTCGTGTTCGGCGTGGCGGGTCAGATCCTTCGGCACCTCGCCGGAGACCAGCTTCATGGTCTGCTCATCCAGCTCCATGCGCAGATCGCCGAGCGTGGTCGGCGGCGCCACCAGGATCAGCCGGTCGAACGCCTTGTTGGCGGCCGCGGCGTCGATCACCTTGGCCATCTCGCGCGCGAATTTGTGCTTCTCGAAGCGGTGCCAGTCCTGCGTCGGCTCCATGGCCGAACGCTGCCCGGTGCCGGCATCGATGGCGCGGCCGGGCTTGTCGGATTTTACGTCACGGCTGTGATGATGCAGGTCGGCCTTATGGGTGGCGCCGGAGACGGCTTGCAGACCCTTGCCGGGCCCTTCATTGACATAGATGCGCGCCCGAGCGCCATCGGCGACCAGGACGTAGGTAATCTTCTTTTTCATCAATCCACTCCGCAGCTTGGTGGGGATAGCCACGCCATGGGCGCGCAGAAGACTGGCGCCCCTTTTAAATGTAGGGAGCGGGTGGAAAGCTGCAATGGGGCACGACACCGCAACCCGAAGGGCGGGATTTCAGCGGTTTGCCGGGTAGGAGCCGGCGACGGACGATGTCCGCCGCCGGCTGATCGGATTAGATATAGTAGGCCTTCAGCGGCTCGAAGCCGTTGAAGTTCACCGCCGAATAGGTGGTGGTGTAGGCGCCGGTCGAGAAGATCCGGACGCGGTCGCCGATCTTCAGGTCGCGCGGCATCTGGTAGTTGGCCTTGTCGTAGAGGATGTCGGCCGAATCGCAGGTCGGGCCGGCGAGAACGACCGGGCCGTCCTTGCCCTTGGTCTCGCGCACGGTGCGGATGCGATAGCGGATGCCCTCGCCTTCCACCTCGGCCAGGCCGCCGAAACGGCCGATGTCGAGATAGACCCAGCGGCGATCCTCGTCATAGCTCTTGGTCGAGATCAGCACCACCTCGGCCTCCAGCACGCCGGCGTCGCCGACCATGTAGCGGCCCGGCTCCAGGATCATCCGCGGCAGATCGTTGCCGAAATGCCTGGTCATCGCCGTCATGATGGCGCCGCCATAGGCGTCGATCGCTTCGACCGGCGCGTTGTAGCGCGCCGGGAAGCCGCCGCCGAGGTCGATCATCTTCAGGTCGATGCCGGCCTCGGCGACCTTGCGGAACACCGACTTGGCCGAGGCGATCGCCGAATCCCACTGCTCCGGCTGCATCTGCTGCGAGCCGACATGGAACGACACGCCATAGGGCACCAAGCCCAGCTCGCGCGCCTGGATCAGCAGGTCGGCCGCCATCTGCGGCGCGCAGCCGAATTTGCGATTGAGCGGCCACAGGGCGCCCTCGCCGTCGATCAGGATGCGGCAGAAGACCTGCGCGCCGGGGGCCGCGCCGGCCAGCTTTTCCAGCTCCGCCTGGCTGTCGAAGGCATAGAGCGTCACGCCGCGGGCATGCGCCCAGGCGATATCGGCCTGCTTCTTGATGGTGTTGCCGAAGGAGATCCGCTCCGGCGCCACGCCGAGCGCCAGGATTTGGGCGATCTCGCCGGTGGAGGCGGTGTCGAAGCTGGCGCCGAGCTGGGCCAGCCGCGCCAGGACTTCCTGCGCCGGGTTGGCCTTCACGGCATAGAAGACTTCGCCCAGCGGCAAAGCGGCGGTGAGCTTCTTGTATTTGTCGCCGACGACGTCCAGGTCGACCACCAGGCAGGGGGTCGCCGGTCGCTGCTCGTCGAGGAAACGCAACACTTTGTCGGACATCGCACTCTCCGTTCAGGCCCGCTTCCGCACCCCGGGAAGCTGAAACTGGGCCCAAAAAGCAAAAACGCCGCTGGGTGCAGCAGCCCGACCTTGACCCAGTCGGCGGTGCGCCCCTTGCGGCGTTTGCCGTGTTGGCTTGAGCAAGAATATGAGTCCAAAGGTTTAGAATTTGTCACTGATGTGACGGCAGGGAACAGAATTTCTGGGACCTGCAGGGCCGCCGCGCGGTACCACGTTGCGTCGGTGGGCAGCGGGACAGTGCTAGCTCTTCTCCACCTCGGCGGCCTCCACCAGCTCCTTCAGCGGATAGCCGGCGAACTTCTTGGTCTCCGCCATGATGACGTTGGTGGTGACCGAGGCGATGTTCGGCTCCTCCTCGATCAGGCTGTGGTGCAGCTCGACATAGTCGCCGACGCTGCGGCAGACGAAGTGGACGATGTAGTCGAAATTGCCGGAGATCTGATAGCAGGCGATGGCCTGCGGCGTGCGCTCGATCAGCCGCTCGAAGGCGCCCTGCTGGGTGCGGCCGTGCTTGTGCAGCGTCACGAAGGACAGGATCTCGACATAATCGGTCAGCTTGGACAGATCGATGTCGGCGCGGTAGCCCTGGATCACCTTGCTGCGCTCCAGCGCCCGGTGGCGGCTGTGGCTGGGGCTGGCGGACAGGCCGGCCTTGGCGGCGAGCTCCAGGTTGCTCATCCGCCCCTGCTCCTGCAAGGCGGCGAGGATCTTCAGGTCGATCTTGTCGATCTTCTGCGACTTGCGCATGGACGCTTTCCCCTGGACCAAGCCTTGGCAGCCGAGACCCGGCGATGCTTAGGCAGAACCACCCCCTCCTGCAAGCGTTTCCCGATCACCGGTGTTCCACCCGGCCGGGCCGCTTTTCAAGATTGGGAGCGGCTGATATGCAGGGAGCCCGCCTGACCGCCGCTCTCAAACACCGGGTGAACCATGGATCTGAAGGCCCATATCCGCCACGTGCCGGATTTCCCCAAGCCGGGAATCCTGTTCTACGACATCTCCACCCTGCTGGCGCACGGGCCCGCCTGGAAGGAGACGGTGAACCGGCTGGTCACGGCGATCACGCCGCTGGAGCCGGACTTGCTGGTCGGCATCGAATCCCGCGGCTTTCTGGTGGCGGCGCCTTTGTCATATTTGATGGGCTGCGGCTTCGTCATGGTCCGGAAGCGCGGCAAGCTGCCAGGCGATGTCATCCAGCATCACTACGATCTGGAATACGGCACCGACGTGGTCGAGATCCAGTCGGACGCCATCAAGCCGGGCCAGCGCGTGGTCGTGCTGGACGACCTGCTGGCGACCGGCGGCACCCTTTCCGCCGCCATCACCCTGCTGCAGAAGGTCGGCGCCAACGTGGTGGGCGCCGCCTGCATCATCGAGCTGTCGTTCCTGGGCGGCCGCGGCAAGCTGAACGTGCCGTTCAAGTCGATGGTGTCATACGAATCCTGAACGGACAAACCTTGGGGGAAGAGCATGGGATTGAAGATTTACGGCTCCGCGCGGTCGCGGGCGACGCGGGTGCTGTGGCTGGCGAAGGAACTGGGGCTTGCTTATGAGCACATCCCGCTGGCGGCGAACGACCCGAAGCTGAAGGCGCCGGACTTCCTGAAGATCAATCCGGCGGGCCGCATCCCGGCGATCGAGGATGACGGCGGCGTGGCCATGGGCGAATCCCTCGCCATCAATCTCTATCTGGCGCGCAAATACGGAGCGCAGGCGGATTCCTCGCTGGCGCCCGCCGATGCCGCCGAGGAAGCGCGCACCGCGCAGTGGACCTGCTGGGCGATGACCGACCTGGAGGGGCCGATGGGCACGGTCTATATGCATCGCGGCTTCTATCCCGAGGACAAGCGCGAGCCCAAAGTGGCGGAAGCCGCTGAGGCGCAGGCACAGAAGCCTTTGGCGATGTTGGACGGCGTTCTGGCGAAGAGCGCCTATCTGCTCGGCGACCGCTTCACCGTCGCCGATCTGAACCTGGCGGGGGTTCTGTCGCTGACCCGCATCGGCGCCATCGACATGTCGGGATTCCCGCACGTCGCCGCCTGGGCCAAGAAATGCCACGACCGCCCGGCGGCACAGGAAGTCCGCGCGATGGCGGCGGCGAGCTAGGCAACCGCAACGCCCGCGCGGCCATGATCTAGGACTCTTTCCCACGCGGCCGGGCGTTTGTCGCGGGTTCCCGCCGAGAGGTTCACCGCAAGTCTTGTCCGGCCGTGATGTTCTTCGCTTGCCGGGCGTCCGCCGCGTTGACACACTTCACGGGGATTCTTGGAATCTCTTGGGGAGGGCTGAATGTCAAAACGCGCACTCGTGTCGCGCCGGCATGCTCTTGCCGGCATCGCCGCTCTTGCGGCGCTTGGACCGACCCGGGCATTCGCCGGCGGCACCTGTTCCGTGATCGATCAGACGACGCGACAATGCACCGTCGGCCTGCAGATTGGCGTCGAGACCGTCCGCCAGCGCTGCGAGAACTGGTGCTGGGCTGCCTGTATCCAGGCAATCTTTGCGCTCCACAGCTACGACATCCCGCAGGAAGCCATCGTGGAAAAGCTGTTCGGCGATGGCAGCGTCTGCGCACCCGCCAACGATGCCGCGATCGTCGCCGCCATCGATGGAGGCTGGATCGACATGTCGGGCAACCAGTTCAGCGCCTATGGCCAAGTGATGCCCCTGGCCGCGATGGGCGTCAGCAGTTCACAATCGTCTGACTCCGACCCGCTCAACCTGGCGCTCAACATGACCGGCAGGATGTTCGCCAGCCAGGACATCGAAGCCATGCTGACCGAACTCGCCAACAACAATCCGCTCATCATCGGCCGGATGGGCGACGCCATCGGCCATGCAATGGTGTTGACCGCCGCGAGCTTCATCCAGCGCACCGACGGAACGATCTATCTGACCGAGCTGATCGTCCGCGACCCCTGGCCCGGGAGTCCGAACCGCAGGCGCCTCAGTGGCGACGAGATCCGGGAAACCTTCACCGTCATCAAGGTCCACGTCCAGGCGTGAGGCGAAGCTTCACCCGGTGGCGGTGCTGCTATGAGGCCTCCAGCCGCGCCGCAACACTCTGGGCCAGCGCCAGCAGCGCGCGGTCGGAGCCGCGCGGGCCGATCAGCGACAGGCCGATGGCGGCGCCATCGACCAGACCGGCGGGGATCTGCACCTGCGGCAGCCGGCCGAGGCCGGCGATCGCGGTGAGGCTCAGCGTGCGATCGCGGAACTGCGCCAACTCTTCCGTGCTCGCGTCCAGCTTCGGAGCGATGGCGCCGGCGGTCGGAATCAGCAACACGCCATCCTGGCCGAGCACGCCGTCAAGATGGGCGGCGACCTTGGCGCGGAATTCCTGGTCGTCGCCAGGCGAGGTCTGCGCCACCGATTTCGCGAGATTGAAGCGCTCGGCGATCTCCGGCCCGAAGCCGGGACGGCAGGCTTCGACCCAGGAGCCATGCTCGGCCCAGATCTCGCGCGGCTGCAAGCGGCGGAAGCGGCGCAGCCATTCGCCGAGCCCGCCGGTCGTGCCCGCCAGGTCGATTTCGTCCGAGAGCGGCAGTACCTCTGCGGCGCGGGATAACGTCGCACGCACGGCGGCGGCCACCGCCGCATCGGCGAGCGCGAAGGCGTCGCGCACCGGCATGAAGCGATGCAGCGCGATGCCGGCGCGATCCGGCGGCAACAGCACCTCGCCCACCCGGCGCAGCACGTCGGCCCGGCGCGCGAACCAGCCCACGGTGTCGAAGCTGCGCGCCAGCGGCATCACGCCATTGCTGTCGACCGCATCGTGGCTCGGCCGGATGCCGAAGATGCCGTTGAGCGCCGCGGGAATCCGCACCGAGCCGCCGGTGTCGCTGCCCAGCGCGAAATCGACCACGCCGTGGCCGACGGCGGAAGCCGAACCGCAAGAGGAGCCGCCGGGAATCCGGTCCGGCGTCGCCGCATTGCGCGGTGTCCCGTAGTGGAAGTTCTGCCCGTTCAGGCTGAAGGCCAGTTCGTCGGTGATGGTCTTGCCCAGCATGTCGGCGC
>DASZQC010000603.1:0-14538 GCA_035549815.1 Dongiaceae bacterium | reverse complement strand
CGGCGGTCCTTGTCGGAGAGCGTCAAGTTGCGCCCCTCGATGGGCCATGTGATGCCGAGATCGGGATCGTCGTAGGCGAGGCCGCGGTCGCAGTCGGGCGCGTAGTAGTCGGTGACTTTGTAGATCACCTCGGTATCGGGCTGGAGCGTGCAGAAGCCGTGCGCAAAGCCCACCGGCACCCAAAGCTGTCGCCAGTTCTCTGCCGAGAGCACCGCCGACACGTGCTGTCCGAAGGTCGGCGAGCCGCGGCGGATATCAACCGCGACATCGAAAACCGCGCCGCGCACGACACGGACCAGCTTGCCTTGCGCGTGCGGCTCGCTCTGAAAGTGCAGACCGCGGAGAACGCCCGGCCTGCGGGAGAGCGAGTGGTTGTCCTGGACGAAGGCGGCGTCGATGCCCGCGGCCTGCAGGGCCCTGCGGCTGTAGGTCTCGGAAAAGAAGCCGCGCTCGTCCTCGACGATCGCCGGCGCGACAAGCTTGACGTCGGGGATGGCGAGCGCCTGCACGTCCATGGGCTTCGATCCCCGGCGGGTTGCTATTTCATGGTCGGGATCACGAACTCCGCGCCTTCCTTGACGCCGGTGGGCCAGCGCGAGGTGACCGTCTTGGTCTTGGTGTAGAAGCGGATCGAGTCGGGTCCGTGCTGATTGAGATCGCCAAAGCCCGAGCGCTTCCAGCCGCCAAAGGTGTGGTAGGCGAGCGGCACCGGGATCGGCACATTGACGCCGACCATGCCGACATTGACCCTGGACGTGAATTCGCGTGCCGCGTCGCCGTCCCGGGTGAAGATCGCAACGCCGTTGCCGTACTCATGGTCGGACGCAAGCGACACCCCCTCATCGAAGGTCTTCGCCCGCACCACCGACAGGACCGGGCCGAATATCTCTTCCTTGTAGATGCGCATGTCCGGGGTGACTTCGTCGAACAGGCAGCCGCCCATGTAGAAGCCGTTCTCATAGCCCTGCATCTTGAATTCGCGGCCATCCACTTTCAGCTTGGCGCCTTCCTTGATGCCGAGCGCGACGTAATCCTTGACTTTTTTCAGGTGGGCGGCCGTCACCAGCGGGCCGAAATCGGCGTCGCCCGAGGTGGAGGGGCCGATCTTCAGGCTTTCCACGCGCGGGATGAGGCGGTCGACCAGCATGTCCGCTGTCTTCTGGCCGACCGGCACCGCCACGGAGATGGCCATGCAGCGCTCGCCGGCCGAGCCATAGCCGGCGCCGATCAGCGCATCGACGGCCTGGTCCATGTCGGCGTCGGGCATCACGATCATGTGGTTCTTGGCGCCGCCGAAGCACTGCACGCGCTTTCCGGCCGCGCAGCCGCGCGAGTAGATGTATTCGGCGATGGCGCTCGAGCCTACGAAGCCGACGGCGGCGATGTCGCGATCATCGAGAATGGCGTCGACGGCCTCCTTGTCGCCGTTGACCACATTGAGGATGCCCGCGGGCAGGCCGGCCTCGATCATCAGCTCCGCCAGCATCATCGGCACGCCGGGGTCGCGCTCGGACGGTTTCAGGATGAAGGCATTGCCGCAGGCGATTGCCGGGCCGAACTTCCACATCGGGATCATGGCGGGGAAGTTGAACGGCGTGATTCCCGCGACCACGCCGAGGGGCTGGCGCATTGAGTAGAGATCGATGCCCGGCCCCGCTCCTTCGGTGTATTCGCCCTTCATCAGGTGCGGGATGCCGCAGGCGAACTCGACCACCTCCAGGCCGCGCTGCACATCGCCCCTGGCGTCTGCAATCGTCTTGCCGTGCTCGCGCGCGAGGCAGTCAGCGAGCTTCTCGAAGTCGCGCTGCGCGAGCTCCAGAAACTTCATGAGCACGCGCGCGCGGCGCTGCGGATTGATCGCCGCCCAGCCGGGCTGCGCGGCCTTGGCATTCTCGACCGCCTTGCGCACTTCCTCCTTCGAGGCGAGTGCAACCTTGGCGCGCACCTCGCCGGTCATGGGCTGGTACACATCGCCGAAACGCCCGCTGCCGCCCTTGACGCTCTTGCCGCCGATGAAATGGCCGTATTCGATCATGGTCGCTACTCCCGGTACGCGTTCCAGGTTAACTGATGCGCTATCACGCGCCGGCCATGGGCGGCAAGCTGACCAAATGCCCGCCGGCGGGATGGCCATTTGGGTGGACGGCGGCCTCTGTACGGTTGGCCGCGCGTCTGCGGGTCCCGTTTCCGCTTGGTCATGCAAGCCGTTTGCTACCGGGGCCTGCAACCTCAGTCGAAAGATGAGTTGGCTTGCGGCCCCAAGTTCAATTAGGAAAGCTGGCAAAAGTGGCGTCCGTCAACCGCCTAGAGACCTGACTTGGTACAGTCAAATGTGCTAAGGCTGGCCCTTAACGCACAAGCAGAAAGCGGGCCTGTCCAGCGAGGCGGGCGGGAGGAGTGAATCTCGTGGTTTCCTCTGCGGCAGCACTGTCCGGGTCGGGCGCGGCGCTCGATACGATGCCCAAGCTCCTGCTGCGCAATGCCGAGCAGTCCGGCCGAAAACCGGCAATGCGGCACAAGGATTTCGGCATCTGGCAAACCTGGACGTGGGAGGACTATCGCGACGAGGCGCGCGCGTTCGCGATTGGTCTGCGCAAGCTCGGTTTTCAGCGCGGTGACGCGGCGGCGGTTATCGGCGACAACCGACCCAGGCTCTACGCGGCCATCGCCGCCATCCAGAGCCTCGGCGGCATTGCGGTCCCCTGCTACCAGGATTCCGTCGCTGACGAACTGGCCTATGTGCTGGCGCACGCCGAGGTGAAGCTCGCGATCGTCCAGGACCAGGAGCAGGTCGACAAGATTCTCTCCACGGCCGATCGTCTGCCGGGCTTGCAGCGCGTCATCTATGAGGAGGAGCGCGGGCTCGACGACTACGACCATACCGACCTGCACATGTTCGAGCAGGTGCGGAAAATGGGCCTGGAGGAGCTGAAGAGCAATCCGGGCGCGGCCCAGTGGTGGCTCGACGAGGTTGCGCGCGGCAAGGGCTCCGATGTCAGCGTCATGCTGTACACCTCGGGAACCACCGGCCGGCCAAAAGGCGTCATCCTCACCCACGACAACGTCGTCATCTCGGCCCGCAACGCCAACAAGTTCGATCACTACACGTCGGCCGATACCATGCTCGCCTACCTGCCGATGGCGTGGGTGGGCGATCACATCTTCTCCTACGGCCAGGCGATCGAGGGGGCGATCTGCGTGGCGTGCCCGGAGAGCCCCGAGACGATTGTTGAAGACCGGCGCGAGATCGGCCCCACGACCTTCTTTGCGCCGCCACGCGTGTTCGAGAACCTCCTGACCCAGATCATGGTGCGGATGGAAGACGCCGGCCCGATCATGCGGCGCATGTTTCATTATTTTCTCGGCGTGGCACGCAGATGCGGTGAGCAGATGCTGGATGGACGGCCGGTCGGGACGCTGGACCGCCTGCGCTATGCACTCGGCAACCTGCTGATCTACGGACCGCTCAGGAACCGCATGGGCTTCTCCAACATTCGCGTCGCCTACACGGCGGGCGAGGCGATTGGTCCGGAGCTGTTCCGCTTCTATCGGTCTCTGGGGATCAACCTGAAGCAGCTCTACGGGCAGACCGAGGCCAGCGTGTTCGTCACCCTGCAGCCGGACGGCGAGGTCTATCCGGAGACGGTTGGCCGGCCGGGCCCCGACGTGCAGATCAAGGTCACCGACAGCGGCGAAGTGCTGTTCAAGAGCCCCGGCGTGTTCCAGAGGTATTTCAAGGACGACGAAGCCACGCGTACCACCAAAACGCCGGATGGGTGGGTGCGCACGGGCGATGCCGGCTTCCTGGACCAGCACGGCCACCTTCGCATCATCGATCGCGCCAAGGACGTCGGCCGGCTCAACAACGGCGCCCTGTTCGCGCCGAAGTACCTCGAGAACCGCATCAAGTTCTACCCGGAGGTGCGGGAAGCCGTCGCTTTCGGCCAGGGCCATGATTACGTGACGATGTTCATCAACATCGACCTCACGTCTGTCGGCAACTGGGCCGAGCGCAACAATGTCGCCTATGCCAGCTACCAGGAGCTGGCCGCCAACCCGCGGGTGCGCGACATCATCCGCAAACGGGTGGACGAGCTGAACCGGGCGCTGGCGGACGAGCCGCAGATGTCGGCCTCGCAGATCAAGCGCTTCCTTATCCTGCACAAAGAGCTCGATGCCGACGACGGCGAGCTCACGCGGACGCAAAAGGTGCGCCGGCCCTTCATCGCCGAGCGCTACGCGCCACTGATCGCCGCGCTCTACGATGGGTCCAAGCACCGCCACGTGGTGACCGAGGTGACGTTCGAGGATGGCCGCAAGGGCACCGTGGAGGGCGACGTCGAGATCGTGGATATGGAGATCTATCCCTCGCGTGCCGCCACGCCGATGAGGGAAGCCGCCGAATGAAAGCCGACGTTACCCCCAGGGCGGCGGCGCGGCAGCGCGTGCAGGGCGAAGGCGAGGTCTTGCTGTCGGTCGAGAACGTCTCCCTGTCGTTTGGCGGGGTGCGGGCGCTGCGCGATGTGTCCTTCGACGTGCGCAAGGGCGAGATCCGCGCCATCATCGGGCCGAACGGCGCCGGCAAGACCTCGATGCTCAATGTCATCAACGGGTTCTATCACCCGCAGCAGGGCGTCATCACCTTCAGGGGGAAGCGCCGGCGCGACATGCGGCCTTACATCGCCGCGAGCCAGGGCATTGCGCGCACCTTCCAGAATGTGGCGCTGTTCAAGGGCATGTCGACGCTCGACAACATCATGACCGGGCGGACCCTGCGCATGCATCGGGGCATTGTCGCCCAGGCCATACACTGGGGCCCGGCACAATGGGAGGAAATCCGCCACCGCGAGGCGGTCGAGCGGATTATCGATTTCCTGGAGATCGCCCACATTCGCAAGGTGCCGGTCGGCAAGCTGCCATACGGCCTGCAGAAGCGCGTGGAGCTTGGCCGCGCGCTCGCCACCGAGCCCGACCTGCTGCTGCTCGATGAGCCGATGGCCGGCATGAACCTGGAAGAAAAGCAGGACATGTCGCGGTTCATCGTCACCGTGAACAACTCGTTCAACACGACGATTGCGCTGATCGAGCACGACATGGGCGTCGTCATGGATCTTTCCGACCGCGTCGTCGTGCTCGACTACGGCAGCAAGATTGCCGACGGCAAGCCGGCCGAAGTGCAGGCGAACCAGGCGGTGATCGACGCGTATCTGGGTGTTGCGCACTAAGGAGTGCTGCGTTTGCTGCTTCTGGGACAGTTCCTCGAAGTCCTGATCGGCGGTCTGCTGGCGGGCGTGCTTTACTCTCTCGTCGCGCTGGGCTTCGTGCTGATCTTCAAAGCCTCCGGCGTGTTCAACTTCGCCCAGGGCGCGATGGTCCTGCTGGCCGGGCTGGCCATGGTCCGCTCGCTGGATTTCCTTGCTTCTTATGGCGTTCCGACCTGGGCCGCCGTGGTGCTGGGTCTGATGTTCGCCGCCGCCGTCATGGCGGTCACGGCCTGGCTGATCGAGCGGTTTGCGGTCGGCCCGTTGGTCAATCAGGACGGCCTCACGCTGTTCATGTCGACCATCGGCATCACGTTCATCCTCGAGGGCGCCTCGCAGATGATCTTCGGGTCGGACGTCTATCCGCTGGCGCTGTTTCCGACCGATGCGTGGTTCGTGGGCGAGAGCCTGTTTCCCGGCGGTATTCTCGTGAACAAGCTGGATGTGTGGGGCGGCTTGCTGGCCGGCGTTCTTGTTGCGGGTCTCGCCTTGTTCTTCCAGAGCACGAAGACGGGCCGCGCCCTGCGCGCCGTGGCAGACGACCACGCCGCCGCGCAATCCGTCGGTATCCCCATCGACTGGATCTGGTTCGTCGTATGGCTGGTTGCGGGCCTCGTCGCGCTGGTGGCGGCTACGGTGTGGGGCACCAAGCTCGGCGTGCAGTTCTCGATCACGTTCCTGGCGCTGAAGGCCCTTCCGGTTTTGATCATCGGCGGCTTCACGTCGGTGCCCGGCGCCATCATCGGCGGCCTGCTGGTCGGGGCCGGCGAGAAGATCGCCGAGGCGTACCTTGGGCCGCATATCGGCGGCGGCATCGAATACTGGTTTGCCTATGTGCTGGCGCTTGCCGTGTTGCTGGTGCTGCCGCAGGGGCTGTTCGGCGAACGCATCATCGAGCGCATCTAGGCTGTGGCGAGTTGAGAGGTTCCAGTCGTGCTTTACCGGGAAGCCGGCCAGTTCAAGAGTACCTACGCGGCGGATATGGCGATCTTTCCGATCCGCCAGGACCGCATTGCCCTGATTCTGTTGCTGATTTTCGTGTTCTTCGGCATCCCGCTGATGGCCGAGTTCCACATCTGGCCGCTCGGCAGCGACTATCTTCTGCGCGCCATTCTCATTCCGTTTCTGATCCTGGCGCTCGCAACCATCGGCATGAATGTGCTCGTAGGGTACTGCGGCCAGATCTCGCTGGGTGGCGGCGCCTTCATGGCGATCGGAGCCTACTCGGCCTACAAGTTCGGCACCGGCGTGCACATTCCGCTGGACTGGTTCGGCACGGCGATCTCGATCCCGCCGCTGCACCTGCTGCCCTCGATTCTTCTGGGCGGGTTGATGTCGGCCATCGTCGGCATTCTGTTCGGCATCCCCAGCCTGCGCATCAAGGGGCTGTACCTGGCCGTGGCCACGCTGGCGGCGCAGTTCTTCTTCGACTGGGTTTTCATTCGCGTGAAGTGGTTCACCAACTACACGCCATCGGGGTCGGTGGCGGCGCCCGAGCTCAACTTCTTCGGCTACATCGTCGAGACGCCGATCGAGCGCTATTTGCTATGCCTGATCTTCGTCGCGGTCTTCACCCTCATGGTCAAGAACCTGGTGCGCGGCAGCCTGGGGCGCCAGTGGATGGCGATCCGCGACATGGACATCGCCGCAGAGCTGATGGGCATCCGGCCGCTCTACGCCAAGCTCACGGCATTTGCGGTGTCGTCGTTCATTGTCGGCGTGGCGGGCGCGTTGTGGGCGTTCATTTACCTTGGTGCCTGGGAGCCGCTGGCCTTCGACATCAATCGCTCGTTCCAGTTGCTGTTCATGGTCATCATCGGCGGCCTGGGCTCGATCCTCGGTTCGTTCCTGGGGGCCGCCTTCATCCTTGTTCTGCCGATCCTGCTCGACCAGGTGCCGCACGCGCTCGGCGTGCCGCTGACGGTCGAGACGGTCTCGCTGCTGGTGTTCATCGTGACGGGCGCCCTCATCTGTTTTCTCCTGATCGTCGAGCCCCAAGGCTTTGCGCGGTTGTGGTCCACGGGCAAGGAGAAGCTGAGGCTCTGGCCTTACCCCTATTGAGGGCTTAGGCTGAGGCCAACGAGATGCCGGCGCAGTGTGGAGCGGCGCCCCGCATCGGCAATTAAGAAAGGCTCGCGTGAAACGCCCCGGCGGAGCGCCGGGACATGAAGGAGGAAGAGAAATGCTTCGAACGAGTTTGGCCATAGCCGCGGCTGCGGTTGGCATGGCTGCAATCGCGGAGCCCGCGCTGGCGCAGAACGAGCAGTTCGTGCCGGCTCTCGTCTACCGCACCGGTCCCTACGCACCGAACGGCATTCCCTTTGCCGACGGCGTGGCCGACTACTGGACCCTGCTCAACGAGCGTGACGGCGGCATCAACGGCGTCAAGCTGATCTTCGAGGAGTGCGAGACGGGCTACGCCACGGACAAGGGCGTTGAGTGCTACGAGCGCCTCAAGGGCAAAGGGCCGACCGGCGCTGCCTACTTCTCGCCGCTGTCGACGGGCATCACCTTTGCCCTGACCGAGAAAGTGCCGACCGACAAGATTCCGCTGCTGACGATGGGCTATGGCCGGTCGGAGAGCCGCGACGGGTCGGTGTTCCCGTGGAACTTCATTGCGGTCGGCAGCTACTGGACCGCCGCCGATATCGCCGTCCAGCACATCGCCAAAGAGCTCGGTGGGTTCGACAAGCTCAAGGGCAAGAAGATCACGCTGGTCTATCACGACAGCCCCTATGGCAAGGAGCCGATCCCGGCGCTCGAGGAGCGGGCGAAGCTGAACGGCTTCACCTTCAAGGCCATCCCCGTGACGCATCCAGGCGTCGAGCAGAAGTCGCAGTGGCTTTCGATCCGCCAGGATCGGCCCGACTACGTCCTGCTCTGGGGCTGGGGCGTGATGAACTCGACGGCTATCAAGGAAGCCGCCGCCGTCGCCTATCCGCGCGACAAAATGATCGGCGTGTGGTGGTCCGGTGCCGAGCCGGATGTGACGCCCGCCGGTGCGCAGGCGGCCGGCTACAAGGCTCTGATGCTTCAGCACCCGCCCGGCAAGTTCAAGGTGCACGCGGACCTGGAGAAGTATGTCATCTCCAAGGGCAAGACCCAGACCAAGGATGACTTCGCCCAAGTGCTCTACAATCGCGGCGTGCTCAACTCGATGATCGGCACGGAGGCAATCCGCACCGCTCAGGCGAAGTTCGGCAAGAAGCCGCTGACCGGCGAGCAGGTCCGCTGGGGCTTCGAGAACCTCAACCTGACCGCGGATCGCATCAAGGAGCTTGGCTTTGAAGGCATGCTGAAGCCCCTGAAGTTCTCGTGCCAGGACCACCAAGGTGCGGACCAGGCTCGCATTCAGCAGTGGGACGGCAAGCAGTGGAAAATCATCTCCGACTACTACACGGCCGATGAGTCCATCCTTGCCCCCATGGTCAAGAGCCACGCCGCCAAATACGCCGCGGATCACAAGATCACGCCGCGCGATTGCTCCAAGCAAAGCTAGCTTGAGCATCGCCGACGCATGCGCAAAAGCGGGAGGCGGCAGCCGCCGCCTCCCGGTGCATCTGTGGAGGCTCTGCCCGGGCCTCCCAATAAAGGAGTGAAATTCGTGTCGCCTGCCATGCCTGCCGCGGCGCCGGAGCCGGCCAAGCCCATCCTGGCGGTCAAGAATGTCGAGGTCATCTATGACCACGTCATCCTGGTGCTGAAGGGGGTGTCGCTGGAGGTCACGCCGGGCGGCATCGTGGCGCTTCTGGGCGCCAACGGGGCCGGCAAATCCACCACGCTCAAGTCGATCTCCAATCTCGTGCGCTCCGAGCGCGGCGAGGTTACCAAGGGAACGATCGAGTTCGCCGGCGAGCGCGTCGATGGCATGACGCCCAACGATCTTGTGCGGCGCGGGTGCGTGCAGGTCATGGAAGGCCGCCACTGCTTCGGCCATCTGACGGTCGAGGAAAACCTGCTGACAGGCGGCTACACCCGCTCGAGCTCCGCGGCGGTGAAGCGCGACCTGGAGATGGTGTACGAGTATTTTCCGCGTCTGCGCGAGCGCAAGGACTCGCAGGCCGGCTACATCTCCGGCGGCGAGCAGCAGATGACGGCGATCGGCCGCGCACTGATGTCGGCGCCCAAGATGATGCTGCTGGACGAGCCGTCGATGGGGCTGGCGCCGCAGCTCGTCGAGGAGATCTTCGAGATCGTGAAGCGGCTCAACCGCGAGCAGAATCTTTCCGTGCTGCTGGCGGAGCAGAACACAAACATGGCACTGAAATATGCCACCTACGGCTACATCCTGGAGAATGGGCGGATCGTGATGGACGGCGATTCCAAGTCGCTGCGCGAGAACGAGGATGTGAAGGAATTCTATCTCGGCATCGGTGGTGCCGACCGCAGGAACTTCCGCGATACGAAGTCATACAAGCGCCGCAAGCGCTGGCTGGCCTGACGGCAGCGTCCGGCGAAGACATACGGGAAGACTGGGTTCAACAGTGGACGACAAGCATTTCGATCAGCTTGAAACGCGTGATCCGGAACAGCGGGAGCTGGCGCAATTCAATCTGCTGCCGAGCTTCATCCAAAAGGCGATGGCAGAGGCCCCCGGTTGGGGACGGCACCTGAAAGGCGTGGATCCGAGCGCGATCAAGTCGCGGCAGGATCTGGCCAAGCTGCCGATCCTGCGCAAAACGGCGCTCAAGACCCTGCAGGCCGAGGATCCGCCGTTCGGCGGATTTGCCGCCTCGCCGGCGGGGGCGCTGGCCCGGGTGTTCATGTCGCCCGGCCCAATTTTCGAGCCTGAGGGCTTCGGGGATGACTGGTGGCGCACGGCGCGGGCCTTGTTCGCGGCCGGCATCCGCAAGGGCGACATCGTCCACAACACGTTCGCCTATCATCTCACGCCGGGCGGGTGGATCCTTGATGCGGGCGCGCGCGCGCTGGGATGCGCCGTCATCGCTGCCGGGCCGGGAAATACCGAGCAGCAGATCGAGGCGATCCGGCATTTGAAGCCGACGGCCTACGTCGGCGTGCCCGACTACCTCAAGATCCTGCTCGACAAGGCCAAGGAAGCCGGCCGGGACGCGTCGTCGATCAAGAAGGCGCTGGTCGGCGGCGGGGCGCTGTTTCCGTCGCTGCGGGCCGAGTACAAGCAGCGGGGCATCGACACCTACCAGACCTATGCGCTGGCCGATCTCGGCATCGTCGCCTACGAGAGCCCGGCGCTGGAAGGCATGATCATCGACGAGGGCGTGATCGTGGAGATCGTGCAGCCGGGCACCGGCGACCCGCTGCCAGCCGGCGAGGTGGGCGAAGTGGTGGTCACCTCGTTCAATCGCGACTATCCGATGATCCGGTTTGCCACCGGCGACCTGTCCGCCGTGCTGCCGGGCATCAGCCCCTGCGGGCGCACCAACATGCGCATCAAGGGCTGGCTGGGGCGCGCCGACCAGACCACCAAGGTCAAGGGCATGTTCGTGCATCCCGAGCAGGTCGTGGACCTGGCAAAGCGCTTCCCCGGTCTCGGCCGCGTCAGGCTGGTGGTCGGGCGCAAGGGCGAGCAGGATGTGATGACGCTTCGGGCGGAAGCGCCGGCCGCCAGCGCAGACCTGCAGGCCAAGCTCGCCGCGTCGCTGCAGGATGTGACCAAGCTCAAGGGCGATGTGGAGCTGGTCGCGCCGGGCGCGCTGCCCAACGACGGCAAGATCATCGCCGACGAGCGGACCTACTCCTAGATCGGCCCTGCAGGCGGAAGTGGCCGCGGCTCAGGTCAGGAATATGCCGCGGTAGCGCGCACTGATGTCGTTTTTCTGCACCTTGCCCATGGCGTTTCGCGGCAGCTCGTCGGTGACGAAGATCCGCTTGGGCAGCTTGAATTTCGCCAGCCGCTTGCCCAGCAGCTTGATGATGTCCGATTCGCTGGGGACCGACTTGCCGGGCAGCGAGGTGATCACGGCGATGATGCCCTCGCCGAAATCGGGGTGCGGGACACCGACGACGGCCGATTCCGAGATGCCGGGCAAGCTGTTGAGTTCGCCTTCGATTTCCTTGGGATAGACGTTGAAGCCGCCGCTGATAATCAGGTCCTTGGCGCGGCCGACAATGGTGACGCGGCCGTCCTTCGACATCTTGGCGAGATCGCCGCTGATGAAATAGCCGTCCTTGCGGAACTCTTCGCGTGTCTTTTCGGGGTTGCGCCAGTAGCCCTTGAAGACGTTCGGACCCTTGACTTCCAGGACGCCGACCTTGCCCGGAGGCAGCGCACGGCCCTCGCTGTCAGCAATGCGGACGGAAATGCGGGGCAGCGGATAGCCGACCGACCCGGCAAGGCGCTTGCCGCCCTTGCAGGGGTTGGAGGTGATCATCTGCGCCTCGGTCATGCCGTAGCGCTCGAGTACCGAATGGCCGGTGCGGGCGCGGAACTCGGCATGTGTTTCCGGCAGGAGCGGCGCCGAGCCCGAGATGGCCAGGCGCAGGTTGCGGCAGTGCTTGGCGCCGAAGCCCGGATAGGTGAGCAAGCGCGTGTAGAACGTCGGCACTCCCATGATGACGGTGGCCTGCGGCAGCAGCCGCACGACGGAATCGATCTCGAACTTGGGCAGCCACAGCATCTTGGAGCGATTGAGAATGGCAGTGTGAAGAGCGACAAAAAGCCCATGCACGTGAAAGGTCGGCAGGGCGTGCAGGAGCACGTCGCCGCGGCGGAAGTCCCAGTAGCCGATCAGGGTCTTGGCGTTGGAGGACAGATTGCGGTGGGTGATCATCGCGCCCTTCGAGCGACCGGTCGTGCCTGAGGTGTAGAGCAGGGCGGCGAGGTCATCGGGGGCGCGCTTGATGATCCCCTTAAACGGACGCTGCTTGCGCGCCAGCTCGGTGAACGATCCGGAGCCGTCGGGTTCCATGGTCAGGACGGCGCGCACCCCGCTGCGGTCGGCGGCGGGTTCGATCCTGGCGGCGGATTTCCTGGAAGCGACGATCACGGCCGGCTCGGCGTCGCCGATGAAATATTCCACCTCGGCAGCGGTATAGGCCGTATTCAGCGGGTTGAAGATGGCGCCGATCTTCAGGGTCGCGAGATAGAGCGCGATGTTGGCGATGGATTTCTCGACCTGCGCCATGACCCGGTCGCCGGGACTGACGCCCAGCGCTCTCAGCGCGGCGGCGGCGTGCGAAATTTCACCAAGGAGATCGGCATAGCTGACGAGGGTACCGTCCTCGAACTCGAACGCCGGTGCATCGCCGGCAGACTGCATCTTGGATTCGAGCAAGGCATAGAGATTCGCGTTCTGCGGCACTGTCATCAGGTGCTCCGATTGAGCCGTCGCATCGCAGCTCGGGCTGGGCGATTTATAAGCAGTCGCGGCGGCGAGGCAATATCTCCGAGTCGTTTGCTTGTTTCGCGCCCCTGCGTCCAATAGGCTCGCCCCCGGCTAGGGAACGGGGCATCGAGGGAAATGCCGGCGCAAAGCCCAGACCGCTCTGACCGCAGGCGCGCGCTGTTTCCGCGCCCGTTCCTTCTCTCGGTCATTATCGCAGTTCTCCTGACGCTGGGTTTCGCCAACTTGGTCCCGCGCTACGCGCCAGGGCTGCTGCGCTTCGAACACGCGATGGGCGATCTGCGGACTGCGCGAATCTCCGACCAATTGCCGAGCCAGCATCCCCTGGTCGCCATCGTCGGCATCACGGATCGAACCTTGAAGCCCTACAAGGCCCGGCTGCCGATCGACGCCGGCCTGCTGGCGCGCGTAGTCGCGGCGGTCGACGCAGCAGGGCCGAAAGTGATCGGCATTGACGTGCTGTTCGTGCGGCCGCAGGACAACGAGGACGCGCTGATCGCCGCCATCAAGAGCGCCAGGGCGCCGGTCGTGATGGCTGCCGCCGATGAGCGCATCGCGCTCGACGCCGAGCAGCGCGAGACCCAGCGATCCATTCTGCGCCAGGCCGGCCGTCCCGCGGGTTATGCCAACCTTGCCACCGAGCGCGACTACATCGTGCGCTTCAAGGCGGAGCCGGCGCCCGGCTCCATTTACAAGCACAGCTTCGCGCATGTCGCGGCGGAGGCGGCGGGCTTTCATCCCTCCGAGAAGCACCGGCGCATTCCGTGGCTGCGAACGCCGGCGGATCACTCCGATGTCTTCCTGCAACTTTCAGCAGAGACGCTGTTCAGGGCGGAGGACGACCCCGTATTCAAGGCTGCGCGCGAGGGGCTGAACGGCAAGATCGTCATTATCGGCGGCCTGCTGAACGATATTGACACGCACCTGACGCCGCTTGGCAAAATGCATGGCGCCCTGGTGCACGCGCAGATTCTCGCGGGCCTCGTCGACGGGCGCAGCGTGCGCCAGCTCGAGGCTGATTCAATTGCGATTTATCTGATCCTGGCGGGGATCACGGTGCTGTCGTTTCTCGTGGGATGGCATAACCGCCTGACACGGCGCGGTTTGTTGACGAGCACGGTGGCGACCGCCGCAATTATCGCGATCGACACAATTACGTTCTGGCAGTTTCGTATCATACTTCCCGTCGTGCTCGCCCTGATTGCCTGGTTCGTCGGCGAATTCCTCGGCCACTACCTTGGCCGATGGCTCGGTCCACGCAGCACCGCTCGATGGTTTGTCAAATGAGAGACGTACGTTCTCGCGCCTGGGCCGTTTTGGCCGTCGCGCTGATGCTGCTGGCTTCTGACGGCGCGCAGGCGCAAGGGGAGGTGTACGTGATCGAATCCAGCGTACCCTCGATCAGCGTGGGCACGGGGCTGGCACCGGCTGATCGCCTGTCCGTGCCAGCGGGCGACTATGTGCGCGTCGTTCTTCCTTCCGGCAAGACCCAGACGATCAAAGGCCCGTTTCAGGGCGCGGCCTCCGACCTCGCCAATGGACAGGCCACCAACGACGGCGTGATGGCCTGGCTCAGGACACTGCTGGAGACGGGTGGTTCAACTCAGCGGACCTCGGGCGCCACGCGCAGCATGCGCAGGGCAGGCGGGGTTGCGCCGCAGGTGGCGTTCTCGTGGACGGCAATACCGGTCACGTGGGAGGGCGACATTTGCGTCCAGCGCGGTGCAGCGCTCGCGCTGGCCCGTCCGAGCACGGCGCGCCCCGAGCAGGTGACGGTGGTGGACGCCGCGTCCAAGGCGCAGGCGCAAACGGGATGGGCGGTGGGTCAGAATACGGTGCCCTGGCCGGCAGCCCTGCCGCCCAGGCCTGAAGGCATTTATCTTCTCATGATTCCGGACCGCGCGCGCCGCCAGGTCAAACTGCACATGCTCGACCGCCTGCCGGGAGATGAC
>DASZQC010000602.1:0-3836 GCA_035549815.1 Dongiaceae bacterium | reverse complement strand
TGATCGCCTGACCGATGCCGTCCTTCAGACCGTCAAGGTCACCAGCGCGCTGGTTCAGGCCCTTGGCGGTGAAGAAGGCCGTCGGACCGTCCAGAGCGGTGTTGATCTTGTTGCCGGTGGCAAGACGCAGCTGCGTCTTTTCCAGGAGCGTCGACGATTGCTGCAGCAGGAGAAGGTTGCTGCGAATGCCGGCGGTCAAGGAAATAGAGTTATTAGCCATTCGTTTAGCTCCTTTGGAGGCTAGCCAACCGCGGCGACTTTGCACGCGCGGACCGGCGCGAAATGCACCGGTAGGGGGGAGGTAGCAATTTCCTTGCCACTGGGCAGAAAACGCCCAAGCCTCGGAAATCTTTGCCTTTCTTGGCCTCGGAATGGTGGGTTAACCCGGCAAAGTTTGCCGGGAGGCGGTAATTCTTGCCCCATTAACGAAGCTTACCGCGGCAACAATTTCTCTGTCTTTTCAATGCATTAGTTTAGGGTTCATTAACCATTCCGGCCCTAGCATCGAAGCGTCGCAGGGCCGGCCACGATTCTCCTGCAATTTTAGCCAAATCCCGCTAGCCGCCTTGGCCGATGGCGCGCCGGGCGGGACGCGGCTCTATGTGAGATGCCCGAATGGGAACGCAGAATACCGCCACGACCAGTCGCGACGACAACGCGCAGATCGCCGCGTTGATGAGCCGGGCGGGGAAGGCGTTCCAGGCCCGCGATTTTGACCAGCTCGCTTCGCTGCTCGACCAGGTGCTGGAGATCAATCCGGACGACACCTCGGCGCTCTATAATCGTGGCATCCTGCATCGCGACCGGGACGAGCTGTTCGCCGCGGAAGTCGCTTTCCGCCGCGTGCTGAAGCTTGATCCGGACATGATCGACGCCTACCAGGCGTTGGCCGATCTGCTCTACAACGTCAAGCATCTCCTGCCGGCGGCAAAGATCTACGAGATGGCGCTGGAGCGGGCGCCGAATCGCCTGCCGCTGCTGCATAACCTGGCCAAGACCCGTCTGATGCTGAAGGACGCCCCGGGCACCGAGGCCCTGGCGCGGAAAATCCTGTCCATCGACGACAAGTCGGTCGAGGCGATCAACAATCTGGTCTGGGCGCTGCTCTATGGGAAGGGCGACACCGACGAGGCGTTGCGGCTCTCCGAGCGCGCCCTGGAGCTGGCGCCGACCGCTCCGCATGTCATGGCGCTGCGCGAGCAGGCGCTGCAGGCCGCCGGGCGTTCGGAAGAGGCGCGCAGCCTGTGGGCGCGGATCGTGGAGATCTGCGCCGCGGATTGGGAGAAGTCCCGGCCGTTCTGCGAAGCCTATTACTGGCTCGATCAGAACGATCGCGCCCGCGACATCATTATGGCCTTCATCGCCGCCAATCCCAATCGCGCCGACGCGATGAAGGATTTGTCGACGTTGATGATGGGCGAGGGCGATTTCGCCCAGGCGCAGGAGATCCTCGATCGCGCCGCCGACATGGATCCCGCGAATATGAGCGTGCGCATGGTGCGCGGGCTCAATGCCTTCCGCCTCGGCAATTACAAACTGGGCCTGGACCTGTACGATGCGCGCTGGCACCGCGACAAGTTCGACAAGCCGTGGGACATACCGGTCCCGGAATGGAACGGCGAGAAGCTCGACGGCCGCCTGCTGGTCTATAGCGAGCAGGGCGTCGGCGACTATGTGATGTATGCGCTGCTGTTCAAGGAACTGCGCCGCTTCGCCAAGTCGATCACCATCGAAGTCAATCCGCGCGTCGCCAGCCTGTTCCGCCGCAGCTTCCCGGACATGCGGGTGATCGACCGCAACGCCTTGCCGGTCGATTGGAACCCGGCGTCCTACGCCGCCAAGGTATCGATGGGCGACCTGCCGCTGCGGCTGAAGGTCGATATTGAGAATATGCCCCATCGCGAGGGCTTCCTGATCGCCGAGCCGTCGCTGGCGCTCCAGCTGCGCGCCAAGTACCAGGCCCTGTTCCCGGGCAAGCGCCTGATCGGCATCTCCTGGCGCAGCGGCAACCGCGACAGCGCCACCATCCGCTCCATCGACCTCAGTCTGATGAAAGCGGTCTTCGACACGCCGGACTGCGCCTTCATCTGCCTGCAATATGGCGATAACAGCCGCGACCTCGAGAAGCTGAAGGCCGAGACCGGTCATGAGATCCTCTGGGATCGCGAGATCGACCCGCTGAATGTGCTCGACCCCTTTGCCGCCCAGTTGGCGGCGATGGATCTGGTCATCTCCGTCGACAACAGCACGGTGCACTTCGCCGGCGCGCTGGGCGTGCCCTGCTGGGTGATGCTGCCGGTCAATTCCGACTGGCGCTGGCTGATAGAGCGGCCGACTTCAATCTGGTACGACAGCCTGGAACTGTTCCGGCAGCAGCTTGGCGACGGCTGGGAAAAGCTGATCGCCCGTACCGCCGACAAATTGCGGGCCGTCGGCGCGGCGCCCCTGGTCGACGCCCAGGCGCGGATGGCCTTGCGTTGCGCCGACGAGCTGTGGCGCCGCGGCGCCTTCCTGCCGGCCGAGACCTACTATCGCTGGCTGCTGGCCACCGGCCGGCACCAGGCCGTTGCCTGGCACGGCATCGGCCTTGCCGCGCAGAAGGCGGGGCACTTCTCTGACGCGGTCGCGATCCTGCGCCGCGCGGTCGAATTGGCGCCGGAGCGCCTGGACTATCGCGCTGAATGGGCCACCTCCTTGTTCGACGCCGGTTATCGCAACGATGCGGAGAAGATGGCGCGCGAACTCACGCGCCAGAGCGAAGACCCGGTCGTGCTGATGTCGATGGGCCAGATCCTGGCCGCCAAGGGCGCTGCCGACCAGGCCACCGATTACTTCGCGCGCGTCCTGCGCAACGACCCCAATCACGTCGTTGCCCGGTTCATCCTGGCCGAGCTGCAGGCAAAGCAGGGCGAGGTGGAGCTGGCGCGGCGCAATTATGCGCGGCTGATCGAGGTGGCTCCCGACCTGCCGGTCCCGCGCACGGCGCTGGCCGAGCTCGACCTGAAACAGGGCAACGATCACTTGGCGGCGCAGAATTTCGCGTGGCGCTTCGGCAGCACCCCGGAGGAGTTGCCGGCGCACCTGACCATGATGGCGCCCACCGACCGGCCGAAATCCTGGAGCGGCGGACAGGTCCGCCGCCGGCGCCTGTTCCTGCGCGCCGAACGGACTCCGCTGGAGCAACTCGTCTTCGCCCCCTGGCTGAAGGCGATCCAGGCGGATTCGCGCACGATCCTGGCGGAATGCGATGGGTTCACGCTGCCGCTGCTGCAATCGGCCTTCCCGGATATCAATTTCAAGGCGACCGGCACTGCCGTTCCGGCCGACCTCGTCGCCGCGCGCTGCCAGCTCGCGGCCAGCCTCGGCGATCTCGCCATGGTCTATGACTTGCCGGCGCGTACCGGCTGGCTGCCCTATGACAAGGCTGGCGCGGCCGCGCGCCGGTCCGGCTATCTCGGCGCGGCAGGCGGCAAGCTGATCGGCCTATCGTGGCATGTCGCCGATACGCCGTGCCATGGCCTGGAGCCCTTCGCGCCGCTGCTGGAAATCCCCGGCATCCGCTGGGTCGCTCTGCCGGTCGGTCCGCGCAGCCAGCATTTGACGAATTTCATCGCTTCGCTCGGCGAAGCGGTGGTCTATGATGACGCGGTCGATGGCCATCACGATCTGGCGGCGTTCCGCGATCAACTGGCGCCGCTCGATCTGCTGATTGCCAGCGACGATTTGTCGGCCATGCTGGCGGAGGCGGTGAACCGACCGGTGTGGAAGATCGTTTCCGGAAACAGCCATTGGTCGTGGCGGGCCGATGGCGCGTCAAGCAAGTGGCATCCCGTTGT
>DASZQC010000601.1:0-12205 GCA_035549815.1 Dongiaceae bacterium | reverse complement strand
GGGGTCAGGATGCGCTGTCTGATCCCTGATGCCTGATTCCTGAACACTGGCGCCTTCAGGCGCCCTCTGGCATCTTCCGATCAACAATTCGTGGCGGATTCGCAAGGTCCGGACCCCAGCGGTAGCCACGCTTTCGCCGCATTGAAGGCCAAGACTCGAGGCCGGCAGTCCGGTGTGCGGACGCCTCCGGGTTAGACGGAGGATGAAGAGGATGCTGATGAACGAACAACCGATGATCAAGACACCCGCTAAGACGCCGGCGCGCCGTGCGCCGCTGATGGCGGCGGCCTTGCTGTTCGCCGTGGCTTTGCCCGGCTTGTCGCCCGCCTTCGCCGACGAAGTCGACGATCTGCGCCAGGAGGTGGAGCGGCTGAAGCAGCAGGTGCTGTTCCTGCAGAACCAGATCCCGGGCGCGGGAGCCGTGGGCGCCGCTGGTGGTGGCACGGCCGCCGCGCAGCAGGAAGTCCGCTACCAGCAATTCCAGCAGCAGCTCACCGACCTGACCGGCCAGATCGAGCGCGTCGAGCTCAAGGTCAACGACGTGGCCTCGCAGCTTGAGCGCATGCAGAAGGACACCGAATATCGCCTTGGCGTGCTGGAAGGCACCGGCGGCGCGATGCCGCCCGCGGACGGTGCGGCGGCGATGCCCGGTGGCGCTGTCTCGGATGGCGCCGGCCCATCGCTCAGCGGCCAAGCCACGGGAGCCCCGGCGGCCGGAGCGCCGCAACAGGCTGGCGCGGGTGCACAGAACACGCAGCCGGCGACCCCGGCGCCCGCGCCGTCCGGCCAACCAGGGGTACTCGGCACACTGACCTCGCAGCAGGCGGCGAACCTGCCGCAAGCGCCGGCGGGCGCCGCTGAAGCGGCGGCCGCGCAGGCGGCGGCGCAGACGGCGATGCCGGCGGGCGCCGGCGTCGTGCTGCCCGGCGACACGCCGCGCGAGCAATATGACTACGCCACCAACCTGATCCAGCGCGGCCAATACGACCAGGCCGAGATCGCGCTAAAGTCCTTCATCCAGCAGCATCCGAAGGACGAGCTGACCGGCAACGCGCAATATTGGCTGGGCGAGACCTATTACGTGCGCAACGACTTCAAGAACGCCGCCGTCGCCTTTGCCGAAGGCTATCAGAAATATCCCAAGAGCCAGAAGGCGCCGGACAATCTGTTGAAGCTCGCCATGGCGCTGGGCCAGCAGGGCCAGCAGCAGAATGCCTGCGTCGCGCTGAGCCAGTTGGAGAAGCGCTATCCCGATGCCTCGGCCAGCATCAAGGACCGCGCGACCAAGGCGAAGCAGCGCTACACCTGCAGCTAGGCGCGTTGCTCCCCGGCAATGCTGACGTCCGGGATCGACGCTCTCCTGCAACCGCTCGGCCCGTTCGAGCGTCCACCCGTCATCGCCGCCGCGATTTCCGGCGGCTCGGATTCCGTGGCGCTCGGCCTGTTGCTGGCCGATTGGATCGCGGTGCGCGGCGGACTACTCCATGTGCTGAGCGTCGATCACGGCCTGCGCGTCGAGGCGCGCGCGGAGTGCGATTCGGTGGCGCGCCGTTTCGCGACGCTGCCCGGCTGTTCGGCGCAGGTGCTGGAATGGCGGGGCGCCAAGCCCGCAACCGGCGTGCAGCAGGCGGCGCGCGCGGCGCGCTATCGCCTGATGACCGCGTGGTGCCGGTGGCACGGCGTCCTGCATCTGGCGTTGGGCCATACCGCCGACGATCAGGCGGAGACGTTCGCGATGCGCCGCGCCGAAGGCAGCTCGCCGTTCGGGCTGGCGGCGATGCCGGCGGTCAGCCAGCGCGACGGCGTGCGGCTGCTGCGGCCGCTACTCGGCGTGACGCGGGCGGCGCTGCGCGACTGGCTCGCCGCGCGGGGCGAAAGTTGGATCGAGGATCCCAGCAACAGCGCGGCGCAGTTCGAACGCACCCGCTGGCGCGAAACGCTGGCGGCCTCCGGCGAGGGGCCGGCGCTGGCCGCGCAGGCGGCCCAATTCGGCCAAGCGCGCGACGAGCAGGACCGCGCCGTCGCGCAGGTCTTTGCCGCGGCCGGTCGGCTGCACGATGAGGGCTATCTGACGCTGGCGCTCGATGCCTGGGTCCAGGCCGGGCCAGATATGCGTGTCGCGATCCTGCGCCGGGTGTTGCTCGCCATCGGCGGCCATGATTATCCGCCGGCGCCCGATCAGCTCGAGCGGCTGGCGGTCGCCGATCCGGCGGCCATGAAAGCCACCCTGGCGGGCTGCGTCCTGGCCGTCCGGCAGGGGCGCCTGACGGTCTGCCGCGAGGCGGGCGATATCCGCGAGGATTGCCCGGTCCAGCCGGGCTGGGCCGGAACCTGGGACCATCGCTTCGCATTAACAGTCTCGACCGGACTTGCGCCGGCCGGAGGGCTGGTTGTCTCCGCGTTGGGAGAAGAAGGCCAGCGCCAGGCGGTGGACAGGTTCGGGGTGCGGTTGAAGCGCCACCCGGTGCCGGAGCCTGGCCGGGCGGCGCTTCCAGCCCTCTGGCGGGATGGGAATTTACTGTCCCAGCCGCATTTGGGGGTGGGGGAGGGTCTGGCGGTCCGGCTAAGTCCCCGACATAGCGTGACAACATGCGGCTTTACAGTTGCGCTCCGGCGGCCGCACACTATGTATTCATCATTCCCGGGCTAGTTTGGAACTACTGCAAATAGCGTAAGAACTCCCTGGGCCCATATGGCGAATCGGCCCCGCACGGCCGGTCAGACGAGGATCAAGCGGTGAATTTCGGCAGGAATCTGTGGATCTGGGCGGCGGTCATCGTGCTGCTGTTCGTCCTCTTCGAGATGTTCCAGGGGAGCTCGTCCTCGAGCAGCGCCGGAAATCTCTCCTATACCGACTTCTTGAACAAGGTTCAGGCGGGCGAGGTCACCAACGTGACCATCCGCGGGCCGGAGATCACGGTGCAGACCGGCAACGGCACCTTCACCACCTACGCGCCCGACGACCCGAAGCTGATCGAGACCCTGACCGGCAAGGGTGTCGCCATCAATGCCGGCCCGCAGGAAGAGAAGAACCTGCTGTTCATCGCGCTCGTGCAATGGGCGCCGATCATCCTCATCGTCGGCTTCTGGATTTTCATGCTGCGCCAGATGCAGTCCAATGGCGGCAAGGCCATGGGCTTCGGCAAGTCGCGCGCGCGGCTGCTGACCGAGCGCCAGGGCCGCGTCACCTTCGACGATGTCGCCGGCATCGAGGAAGCCAAGAACGAACTGGAGGAGATCGTCGATTTCCTCAAGGACCCGCAGAAGTTCCAGCGCCTGGGTGGCAAGATTCCGAAGGGTTGCTTGCTGGTCGGCCCTCCGGGCACCGGTAAGACGTTGCTGGCCCGCGCCATCGCCGGCGAAGCGAACGTGCCGTTCTTCACCATCTCCGGCTCCGACTTCGTCGAGATGTTCGTCGGCGTCGGCGCATCCCGTGTGCGCGACATGTTCGAGCAGGGCAAGAAGAACGCGCCTTGCATCATCTTCATCGACGAAATCGACGCGGTCGGCCGTCATCGCGGCGCCGGTTTGGGTGGCGGCAATGACGAGCGCGAGCAGACCCTGAACCAGTTGCTGGTGGAGATGGACGGCTTCGAAGCCAACGAAGGCGTCATCCTGATCGCCGCCACCAACCGCCCGGACGTGCTGGACCCGGCGCTGTTGCGCCCCGGCCGTTTCGACCGACAAATTGTTGTGCCTAATCCCGATATCAACGGCCGCGAGCAGATCCTGAAGGTGCATATGCGCAAGGTGCCGCTGGCGCCGGATGTGGAAGCGCGCACCATCGCCCGCGGCACGCCCGGTTTCTCCGGCGCCGATCTGGCGAACCTGGTGAACGAGGCGGCCCTGATGGCCGCGCGCGCCGGCAAGCGCGTCGTCACCATGCACGATTTCGAGCAGGCCAAGGACAAGGTCATGATGGGCGCGGAGCGCCGCTCCATGGTCATGACCGAGAAGGACAAGGAAGAGACCGCCTATCACGAGGCCGGTCACGCTTTGGTCGGCCTGCACGTGCCGGGCAACGATCCGCTGCACAAGGTGACGATCATCCCGCGCGGCCGTGCGCTCGGCGTCACCATGAACCTGCCGGAGACCGATCGCTACAGCCTGAAGTTCCGCGAGATCACGGCGAAGCTCGCCATGATGTTCGGCGGTCGTCTGGCGGAAGAGATCATCTACGGTCCGGAGAATGTCTCGACCGGCGCCAGCAACGACATCCAGCAGGCGACCAACCTGGCCCGCCGCATGGTGACGGAGTGGGGCATGAGCGAGAAGCTCGGCCGCTTGCGCTATGTCGACAACCAGGAAGAAGTGTTCCTCGGCCACTCGGTGACCCGCAGCCAGACCATCTCCGACGAGACGGCGAAGCTGATCGACGAAGAGGTCCGCCGCATCATCGAGGAAGCGGAAGCGCTGGCGCGCAAGATCCTGACCGATCACATCGACGAACTGCACGCCATCGCCAAGGCGCTGCTCGAGTATGAGACGCTCTCGGGCGACGAGGTGAACGATTTGCTGAAGGGCACGCCGATCCGCCAGGGCGGCGACCATTCCGGTCCCAGCAAGCCGCGCTCCGCGATCCCGACCAGCGGCTCCAGCCATCCGCGGCCACAGCCCGGCGGCTTCGAGCCGAAGCCCGCGGGATCGTAAGGACCGCGCGATACGATCAAGCAAGCCCCGCCCCAACCGGCGGGGCTTTTGCTTTGCGGCCCAGACCTTCAGCCGGCTGGAATTCGATTGCCGGTTCCTCTAGCATCCGAGATATATCAACCTATAGGTGTCCGGGTGGAACGCCGCCTTGCCGCGATCATGGCAGCCGATGTCGCCGGGTACAGCCGCATGATGGAGGCGGATGAGTCCGGCACACTAACGCGGATGCAGGCTCTGCTGGCCAAGCCGATCAAACCCACAATCAAGATGCACCGCGGTCGGATCGTGAAGACGACCGGCGACGGAATCTTGGCGGAATTTCCAAGCGTCCTGGATGCAGTGCAGAGCGCAGTCGAGATTCAGCGGGCGCTCGACAAATCCAATTCCACGGAAGCCGCCGATCGGCAGCTACGGCTGCGCATCGGAATTAATCTTGGCGACGTCATCGTCGACGCTGCGGATATTCATGGTAGCGGCGTGAACATCGCTGCACGTCTGGAGAGCTTGGCTGATCCCGGTGCAATCTGCGTGACGGATGTCGTGCGCGATCAGATATCCGGTCGACTACCGCTCAAATTCCGCGACCTCGGCTTCCAGTCCGTGAAGAATATCGCTGCGCCGATCCATGTTTACTCCATTGACGGCACTGCATATTCCCCAGCTAACCCGACACAGAAAGCGCAAGACGACAGGCCATCCATTGCGGTCCTGCCCTTCATCAACATGAGTGATTCGACGGAGCAAACCTACTTTTGCGACGGTATTACGGAGGACATCATTACCGAACTCTCGCGGTTTCGGACATTGATCGTCATCTCGCGCAACTCTTCTTTTCAGTTCCGCGGTACGCAGCAGGATATTCGGCGCATCGGTCGGGAGCTTTCAGCCAGGTATGTTCTTGAAGGAAGTGTCCGGATTGCAGGAAGTCGCGTTCGGATCACTGGCCAGCTTGTCGATTCAATGACCAACGCCCATGTCTGGGCAAATCGCTATGATCGTCAGATAGATGACATTTTCGCCACTCAGGACGCCATTTCGCAGGAGATTGTCAGCGTCATCACCCGTCGGCTGGAAGATGAGCGTCTTGAGCAGGCTCGAAGCAAGCCGCCGGAAAACATGGGCGCTTACGACTGGTACCTAAAAGGTAAACGCGCCTTCCAGGGATACAGTCACGAAAGCATGCTTGAAGCAAAGGCCGCGTTTGAGAAGGCGATCGAAGCGGATCCCGGCTATGCGCGTGCCATCGCGTTTCTCGGGTATACTCACAATATGGCGACATCCTTCAGCGGCTGGGGTGTCTCACTGGATGAACCGCACACTTTAGCGCTGCAGCTGGCGCGAAAGGCCGCCGAGCTTGATCCTACGGATCATATGGCGGAGCACGTACTCGGCTGGTGCCAGATGTTTCGGCGGCAATTCGGCGAAGCGAAGCGGCACTTCGATCGGGCCTATGCTCTCAATCCCAACGATGCCGATGCCCTGGTTATTCGTGGGTGGTATCTTGGTTACACCGCTCAGCACGCGGCTTGTGAGGAAGCGCTAGAGCATGCCCGCCGGCTAAATCCACTGCTGCCAGACAATTGGACCGGTTCTCTTGCCGCTTTGCGCGTGCTGGGAGGTCGCTACGAAGAGGCGATTGCCGCCGCCGCAGAGCTGGCGCACGATCCTTGGCCGGAGTTCCCTGGCTGGTTGGCGGTCGCCCACGCGCATCTCGGACGGCTCGAGGAGGCGCGGTTCTTTGGAGCGAATTTCGTCCGCAATGTCCGGCAACGTTGGCGCGGTGACCCCGATGCCGGTCACCGTGAATACGTGAAATGGTTCTTCCTCGATAACCCGATACAGTATCAGGATGACATTGACCGCTTCACTCAGGGCTTCAGGATTGCCGGATTAGATCTATGACGCGTCATCTCGTCCCTACGGCGCTGCTAAGCGGCGCTGCATCCGCGCGCGCCATTTCCATAGGGCTTGCCGTGCCGCTAGCGGGCGGGACGATTGCTTTTGCCATGGTTGAAGCCATTGAACGGAAAGCGGGCGAAGCGGGTCGACGACGCTCACTCGACCTCAAAGCGGCGCGCGCTTTTGCGCCGGGCCAACTCGAATCCCTTATGGCGCCACGGCCTGCCTGGGCCGGGTTCGATTTGACACGTCCGCTGATCATGGGCGTGCTGAACGTCACGCCGGACAGTTTCTCCGACGGCGGCGATTTCGCCCATGCCGGCGCCGCCATCGAACACGGCAGGGCTCTGCTGGCGGCGGGCGCCGATATCATCGATGTCGGCGGTGAATCCACCCGGCCGGGCGCGGCGCCGGTTTCGCCAGAGGACGAGGCCGCGCGTGTGCTGCCGGTCGTGCGGGCCTTGAGCGAAGCGGGCGCAACCGTCTCCATCGACACGCGCCATGCCGCGGTTATGGATCAGGCCGTCAAGGCCGGCGCCAGGATTATCAACGACGTGACCGCTTTGACCGGCGACGCGGACAGTCCGCGGGTCGCCGCGCAATCGGGCGCCGCCATCGTCCTCAGGCACATGCTGGGCGAGCCGCAGACCATGCAGCAGGATCCGCGCTATGCCGACGTGACCTGCGACCTGATTGACTATTTCACCGACCGGCTCTCGGCGCTGGCCAAGCTCGGCATCGATCGCGGGCGCATCGCGATCGACCCTGGTATCGGCTTCGGCAAGACCGTGGCGCACAACCTCCAGCTCATTGACGAGCTTGCGGCCTTCCATGTCTTCGGTTGTCCGCTGCTGCTGGGTGCGTCGCGCAAGAGCTTCATCGGTCGCTTAAGCCGCAACGAGCCGCCGAAGGATCGCGTTGCCGGCACGCTGGCGGCGCATCAAGCGGGGTGGGATCGTGGAGTGCAGATCGTGCGCGTGCATGACGTCAACGAATCTTACCAAGCCCGCGCCATATGGAGCGCGGTGAGGTGTTAACGCGCCGATCGTTCTAGGTCTCACGTAGTAGACGAGGTTGTCTGCGTAACTCCGTCTTTTCCCTGCCATATCCTTCTGCTAGCTTATAGTTAAGAAAAAGCCGCATCGATCGTTGCGGGGGAGGCGACGGGGCGATGGCTGGAAGCAAGACCGGGGAATTCGTCGAACTCATCTCGCCGTTCCTGCGCCGCAAGATGGCGGAGCTGGAAGAGCGTCAGGGCCGCGACAGCGCGGCCTTGCGCGCGCTCGAGCTTCAATATGTGAAAAGCCCGCTGGAAGATGTGGTCGCCCCGCGCGAGCGCCGCCGCCACTATGAATCCGAAATCGTCCTCTCCCATCGCGGCCGCGCGTTGACCGGCGTCGAGCGGCTCTATCGCCGCACCGTGCTGCTGGAGCCGACGACTGTCTGCGCCGCCCATTGCCGCTGGTGCCTGCGCGGGCAATATCCGGTGAAGACGCTGACGGAGGACGAGATCGTCAACGCGGCGCGCTATTTCGGCGAGGCCGCCGAATGCGCCGAGGTGGACGAGGTCCTGATCACCGGCGGCGATCCGCTGATGTCGCCGAAGCTGCTGCGCCGCGCCATCAGCGCGTTGCAGGAATTCGCGCCGAACATTCACACCATCCGCATCGGCTCGCGCGTGCCGTTCCAGGCGCCGGAGCGGATCAATGACGAGCTGCTTTCGATCCTGACCTCGCTGCGCCATCACAAGCTGGAGATCGGCGTCAACGTCAACCACCCGGTCGAGTTCTGGCCGGAATCGCGCGCGGCGCTGGCACGGCTGCGAGCCGCGGGCGCCGTCCTCTACAACCAGCATCCGCTGCTGAAGGGCGTCAACGACAATCTGGAGACCCTGAGCGCGCTCTACGCCGCTTTGCGGGACAACGAGGTCGAGGCGCATTACCTGTTCCACGCGATTCCGATGCGGGGCATGAGCCATCACCGCACCTCCGTGCGCAAAGGTGCGGAGCTGGCGATGCGCCTCAACGCCTCCGGCGAATTCTCCGGCCGCGCCAAGCCGCGCTACGCCCTGATGACCGATATCGGCAAGATCGTTCTCTATGAGGGCACGATCATCCGCCACCGCGCCGCCGACAACGCGCTCTTGCTGCGCTCCGGCTACCGGCCGGAGGATCGCCTGCGCTGGAACCCGAGCTGGCGCATCCCCGACAGCGTCGAGATGGACGCCGAAGGCTTCATGTGCGTGTGGTACCAGGACGGCGACGACACGATGCCGTCGCTCGACACGCCGGCCGCCAAGGAACTGGCGCCGCTCGCCTAGACTTTCAGCATCAGGATCGGCCGCGCCCAGGTGACACGGCCGGCGGGCGGCTTCACGCCGGCCTCCACCGCGCCGACGCGCTTGTAGAATCCGACCGACGGCGGGTGCGAGACGACCTTGATCTCTTCCACGCCGCGCGCCCGGGCCGTTGCCTTCAGATGCTCGATCAGCGCGCGGCCCAAGCCGCCGCCATGCAGGTGATCCGCGACAAACATCAGGTCAAGCTCCGGCTCGGCACCCAAAGTCAGGCTGTAGAAGCCGACAACCGCGCCGTCCTGCTCGGCCAGATACATCTGATCGCGCGCAACCTGAGCGGGGCCGATCATATAGGTTGCCACCATCGCGCGGTATTCGCCGTGGTAGGTCGAGGATGCCTGGATCAGCGCATTCAACGCCGGCAGGTCGGCGGCGTCGGCGCGACGGATGGCGGGATCGCGGGCGGTTGCGGACATCGGCGACTTGTAGGCCGCCCGCCGGCCATGATCAACCGGCGAAGCGCTCGGACCGATGTACCTCGCGGCCGCCAAGCAGGGTCAGGTCGACCTCCGTTCCAGCGATCTCGTAGGGATCGACGGCGAAGATGTCGCGATCGAGCAGGATCAGGTCGGCGAACTTGCCGGGGGTCAATGACCCCGTGTCGTCACTGCGCCAGGCCGCCGCTGCGGCGTTCACCGTATAGCCGCGCACCACGTCTTCGACGCTGAGGCGTTCCTGCGGCTGGAACACCGGATGGTTGCGGCTCCGCTCCGGCGGCTGGCGCGTCACCGCCGTCTGCATGATGGGGAAGGGGTTCAGGGTGGAGACGCCCCAGTCGCTGCTGACCGCATAGGGCGCGCCGGCCTCGACGATGGAGCGCCAGGGATACATCCAACGCCCGCGGTCGCCCACCATCGGCATGGCGACGTCGGTGACCGAGGGCTCGTTGCGCGCCCACAGCGGCTGGATGTTGGCGACGACGCCGAGCGCGTGGAAGCGCGGAATGTCCGCCGGGTCGATCATCTGCACATGCGCCAACTGGTGCAGGCTGGGCCACGGGCCGTTCGCCTTGCGCGCCGCTTCCAGGCAATCGAAGGCGATGCGGGTGGCGCCGTCGCCGATGACGTGGCAGTGCATCTGGAACCGCGCGGCGTCGAAGGCGACGAACAGCTCCTCCAGGTGGCCGCGGTCGAACATCAGGGGCGCGTTGCCGCCTTCCGCGTCGGAATAGGCCTCGATCATCACCGCGCTGCGGTTCTCCAGCACGCCATCCAGGAAGAACTTGGCCGAATGCACCTGCGCCATGGGCGAACGCCAGTCGCGCCGCAAGGCCGCCAGCCGCGCCAGCGCGTCGGCCGTCTTTTCCTCCGGGAACACCTTGGCGGTGGCGCGGATGCGCACGGAGAGTTCGCCGGCCTCGTCCAGGCCTTTGTAGACGCGCATGTGCCGCTCGAACACCATGGCGTCCAGCACGCCCGTGATGCCGTGGGTGTTGCACAGCTTCTGCCCGTAGCGCACGCCGTTGGCATAGTCGGCATCGACGCGCTTGGGCATGCGGCTGCGCACCCAATCGACCGCATCCTCGTAGAGCAGGCCGGTCGGCGCGCCGTCGTCGCCCAGCACGAAATGGCCGTTCGGCGGATCGGCGGTGCCCTTCCTCAGTCCGACCAGCTCGCAGCCCAGACTGTTGACCGCGGCGTTGTGGCCGTCCGAGGCGTAGATATAGACCGGCCGGTCGGCGACGGCGGCATCCAGTACGTGCCGATCGAGATTGTGCGCGCCGAAAATGCCGGAATACCAGCCGACGCCGCGCACCCAGGGATCGTCCGGCCGGCTGGCGGCGAAATCGCGCACCAGGTGCTGCAGCTCCTCAACCGTGCGCGCTTCCTCCAGGTTGACGCTGGTATGGAAGCCGGTGCCGCTGTCCTGCAGATGGATGTGGGTGTCCTGGAAGCCGGGGAGCATCAGCCGTCCGCCGGCATCGATGCTGCGGGTGATTCCGTTGGCGAGGCCGCGGATCTCATCGTTCCCGCCCAGCGCCAGGATGCGCCCGTCCTTGATCGCGATGGCCGAGGCGCGCGGCCGCAGCGGGTCCATGCTGCGGATGTCGGCATTGACGACGATCAGTTCCGGCGCGCTTGTCTCGCCCATGCTCCGATCTCCCCCGGTCGTTGCCGGACAGAGTGACGGTCGGGCACGGCTGAGTCAATCGTCATGAACGATCGTTCATGGAACCTCGGGCAAGGCATGCGGAACGAAGGCTGGCCTGGCACGCAGGCGTTCGTAGTAGGCGGTCACCGCCGGATAATCCGCCCGCTCGATCGGCGAGAACAGCCAGCGATGCACCGCGAGGCCGACCGGTATATCGGCCAGGGTAAAGGTATCGCCGGCAACATGGGCGCCGGTTGCCGAGAATTGCCCCTCCAATATGGCCATCTGTTGGTTCCAGGCGGCGATGCTTTGTGCGATCTGCGCCGGATCGTTGAAGGCCGGGTTCTTGCGGACCAGCGCAACGACGGCATAGCGGGACGCGAAGGTCAGCTCCGTCGTCATCCAATCCATCCAGCGCTCGACCAGCGCCCGCGCCTTGAACTCGATGGGCAGCAGATCGGCGCGCCCATGCTTCGCCGCGAGATAGCGGCAGATCGTGTTGGATTCCCACAGCACGAAATCGCCGTCCTTGATCACCGGCACCAGCGCATTGGGGTTGAGCGCCAGGAATTCCGGCTCCCGCGTCGAGCGGAACCCGCTGCCCCAGTCCTCGCGCGCATAGGGAATGCCGATCTCGCCGCAAAGCCACTGCACCTTGCGTACGTTGATGGAACTGGAACGGCCGAGGAGTTGGAGCATGGATGTGCGCTCATGAAAATCGGTGAAGGAATTCAGGCAATTTAGAGGCGGAACGTGCATTGGCGCAATCGGCGCCGGTCGGTTTCAATGCCCTTTTGGCCTTTTCCCCTGGCCCCAATTCCGCCATAACGATCATAAGAATAGATGTTCCATCAGGGGAGTCGCTGAAGCCACATGGCGCGCAAGCTGTTCGGGACGGATGGGGTCAGGGGGCAGGCCAATAGCGAGCCGATCACGGCCGCGACGGCGCTGAAGCTGGCCCTGGCGGCCGGGGCGCATTTCCGCCGTGGCGACCACCGTCACCGGGTCATCATCGGCAAGGACACGCGCCTGTCGGGCTACATGCTGGAGACGGCGCTGACCTCCGGCTTTCTGTCCATGGGCATGGACGTGATGCTGCTTGGGCCGCTGCCGACGCCAGCCGTCGCCATGCTGACCCGCGTCATGCGCGGTGACCTTGGGGTCATGATCTCCGCCTCGCACAACCCGTATCAGGATAACGGCATCAAG
>DASZQC010000600.1:0-3086 GCA_035549815.1 Dongiaceae bacterium | reverse complement strand
TCTGCGCGACGTCGCGCGGCTCCCACACCCAATAGCCGATCCGGGTCAGCCGGTGCGCATGACGCAGCAGATCCTCGTTGCGGGCGATGGCGATCTCGCTGCGGCGGCGGTCGGTGATGTCCTGCACCACGCCGACCACCTGGCCGACCAGCCCATGCTCGTTCATCACCTTTTCCGCCGAGACGCTGACGTCGCGCATCTCGCCACCCTGCCGCGTCAGACGGTAATCGAAGGTGCGGCTGGCATCGGGCGACTGCATGAAGGCGCGCCATTCCTCGACCACGCGCTGGCGATCCTCCGGATGCGCCATGGTGATCAGCGGGCTGGAGGTTGCGCGATTGAGCTCTTCCGCGGTCAGGCCGAAAATCTCCTCCGTGTCTCCGGAGAAGACCAGGACATCGACCTCCTCGCTGGAGGCGACCGCCTCATAGGTCCAGTAGCACAGCTTGGCCAGGCGATGGGCACGGCGCAGCTTGATCTCGCTTTCGCGCAGCAGCGCGTCGGAGGCGATCTGCTGCGTCACGTTCTGCGACATGCCGATGATCTCGATCGCGTTGCCGTCGCGGCGCTTCTCGGCGAAGTCGCGGATGTAGCGATAGCCGCCGTCGGCCTGGCGGAAGCGGAAGGTGAAGGCCAGACGCTGGTCCTCGCCCTGATAGAACTCGCGATAGCGGTCGGCCATCGCCGCCTGGTCCTCGGGGTGGACGAAGCGGTGGATGAATTGCTCCAGCGGCACGTCGATGGCGTCCATCTCCTGGCCGAAGACCTCGACGGCGTTGGCGGAATAGGTGAAAGTCCAGTCGGTCCAGTCGCTGGAAACCGTCTCCGGCCGCGCCGTCCAATAGCTCATGCGTGCGATGGATTGCGCATGGTCCATGATGGCGCTGTTGCGGGCGATGGCGGCGCTCTGGCGCCGCTCGTCGGTCACGTCGGTGCCGACGCTCAGCACCCAGTTCTGCCGGCCGTTGGGATCGCGCACTTCCGTGGTCGACCAGCGGATCAGACGCTTTTCCCCCTGCCGGGTCAGCAGATGGCATTCATAAGGTTCGGGCGTCGCGCCGAAGCGCGAACGGCGCCGCGCATTGGCGACACGCGCATGCTCCTCGCGCGGCACCAGGTGGACGAAGGGATCCAGCGACAGCAGCTCTTCCGTCGCATAGCCCAGCGCCTGGGCCTCGGCGTTGCAGCGGATCAGGCGGCCGGTCACGTCCTGCACGAACACGATCACGTCCGCCGAATCCAGCACGCGGGTGACGAAGTCGCGCTGCTGGCGCAGATTGGCCTGGGTGGTCAGCACGCGACGGCCGAACAAGGTGGCGATGGCGGACAGCGCGATCGCCGCCAGCGCGATGACCCCGGTGATCAGCAGCAGGCCGGGCCGCACCTTGGCGCCGACCAGCTCGCGCGGCAGCGAGACCGCGATCACCGCCGGGAAACCATCCACTTGGCGCAGATGCGCCAGACTCTCCGTGCCGTCGGTGCCGATCCAATCGTCGCGGTCGCCGGCGCCCGCCAGGTTGGGCGAGGCGATCGACACGAAGCTCGGCATCACCATGCTGGCGATGCCGGCATCGTCGATCAGCAGCATGCCGTCGGAGCGCATCAGCGCCACGCGCTGGTCGACCGCGGGCCGCACCAGGCGATAGCGTTCCGCCAGGATGGGCGCGTCGACCACCAGGGTGACCGCGCCCAGCAATTCCCCGCTCTTGCCCAGGATCGGGCGGCTCAGCGGGAACGCCCAGGTCTCGACGCCGGCCAGCCGGAACGGCGCGCCGATGGTGAGGTCGGCTTCCGGATGATCCTTGTAATATTCGTAGAGCGGCCGCGGGTCGAAGCCGGTGATCGGCACCGCCATGCTGTCGCGCGTCACCATGCGCAAGGTGCCGCCTTCGTTGCTGACAATGACGCTCTGCACCGCCGGCAGTCCGATGAGGCGCGGCTGGATGCGCTCCTGCAGGCGCGTCGTGCTGTTGGGGTCGAGCTTGTCGGCGCTGCCGAGCCAGGTGCGGGTGAGCTGCAGCACGGTGTCGATCTGGCGCAGCTCCCAGCCGGTCTGTTCGGCGACCGCGTGGGCGAAGCGGTCCAGGCTGACCTGGCTATCGCGATATTCCGCCCGGTAGAGCAGCCAGCTCGCGCCGGCGGCGCCGATCACCGCAAGGCCCAGCATCGTCACCACCAGGGTCACCAGCAGGCGGCGGGTGCGGCGCTGCTCCGGATCGCGCGCCCCGCCGGCAGCCGGGCGCGCGGCGCCCTCTGCCGGATCGGCGGCTGGCTCCTCCGGCGACCCCATGGTCAAGCTGCCGGGGTTCTGGATGGCGGGTGGCTGTCCGTGGATCATCAGGTGGGTCACGAGTCCCCAAAATGCCGAACGCACATCCTGGGTTGAAATCGTGGATAAATCGTTTATCCCCCGATTTCATTGAATAATTTCAATGCTCAGCATAGTTAACTATTGGCCAAACGAGGGTCAGACCGGGCAGTCTACCGGCTGCCGTGCCTAGATCAGTCCGAATTGGCGATGCGCGCCTACAATATCTGGTGGTTATCGGATTATCTCCGATTTGCAACGGAGAACGGTCCAATCCGGCTGCCTTGCGCGAGCGAGCTTACGGGCGCGGGCAAGGCCCCTCGGTGGGATCGGGCACGTCGTTCATCCGGCGCTGGATGGAATTGGCCTGCCGGCTGACATAACCGCCGGGCTTGCCGGCATTGTAGCGCCGCGGGCTGGGCAGGGCCGCCGCCAGCAGGGCCGCCTCGCGCCGGGTCAGCTTGCTGGCCGGCTTGCCGAAATGGTGCTCGGCCGCAGCCTCCGCCCCATAGATGCCGGGGCCCCATTCGACCACGTTGAGATAGACCTCCAGGATGCGTTTCTTGCCCCACATCGCCTCGATCAGCAGGGTGAAATAGGGCTCGATCGCCTTGCGCGCATAGCGGGTGATGCGGCGGTCGCCGGGCCACAGAAACACGTTCTTGGCGGTCTGGTTGCTGATCGTGCTGCCGCCGCGCAGGCGCTTCGAATCCTCGTTGTGCGACAGGGCCTTCTGGATCGCCTTGAAGTCGAAGCCCCAATGCTGGCAGAAGCCCGC
>DASZQC010000599.1:0-7566 GCA_035549815.1 Dongiaceae bacterium | reverse complement strand
GACCTCGTCCGCCTCCACCCGGATGAAGCCCGGCTGCACGCGGCTATAGATCTTGCGCAGATTGTCAGGTGCGAAGGCCGCGTCATTACCCGGGAAGGTCGCCTGCAACTGGCCCGAGAGATAATTGCAGAAGGCGGCGCTGCGGCAGGCCTGCATCTCCATCAGCAGCGACTGGCTTTCATGGATGGTCATGCCGCGCGCCTGGCCGACCGGCTGCAGACGCCATTCGGCCGGCAGATGCCGCTCATAAAGGGCGTGGCCGGTCTCGTGGATGACGCCCATCAGCGACTGGACGAACTCGTCCTCGCTGTAGCGGGTGGTGATGCGCACGTCCTCCGGCACGCCGCCACAGAAGGGATGCAGGCTTTCATCCAGTCGGCCATGATCGAAATCGAAGCCGAGCTGCGCCATCAGGCGCTTGGCCAGTTCCTTCTGCGTCGCCTGGGGGAAGGGTCCCTTGGGCATGAGCGGCGCGCCCTGGCGCGCCTGATGCTCCAGCACGCGGGGCAGGAAATCCGGCAGGAAGGCGCCGTAATCGGCGAAGACGGCATCGATATCCGCTTCGCGCGCGCCCGGCTCGAACCGGTCCATCAACGCCTCGAAGGGCGAGCAGCCGAGCTTGTCCGCCCGCGCCGCGGCCGATTGCCGGGTCAGGTTCAGCACCTCCGACAACAGCGGAAAGATGCCAGCGAAATCGCCCTTGGGCCGGGCCACGCGCCACGCCGCCTCGCAGGCGGTCACGGCACGGCTGAGGGCCTCCACCATGCGGGCATCGAGGGCGGTCGCATGGGTATGGGTGCGGCGCATCTCCGCCAGATTGGCGCGCTGCCACGGAGTGAGGCCTGTATCGCCGAGCTCGGCGCTGTCCAGCAGGTCGGCGGTTTCCGGGGCGGTCAGCATCTCGTGGCAGATGACTTCGATGGTCGCCAGTTGTTCGGCGCGGGCCGACCGGCCGCCATCGGGCATCACCGTCGCCATGTCCCAATGGAGCATGCCGGCCGCCTCTTGCAGGGCCGCCAGGCGGCGGAAGCGGGCTTCAAGCAGGCCGTAGGAATTGACCGGTGCCGTCATGATCTGCGCTCGCGCTCGAGTTTCAGGTGATAGGCCACATAGATGACGATCAGCGCCAGGGCGAGCAAGCCCCAGGTGATGGCATATTGCAGATGGTCGTTGGGCAGCTCGATCCGGGTCTGGCCGCCCAAAGGATAGCCCCCGGGATTCTCTGCCGGGCCGGCGTCGACATAAAGGTCGGTGCGCAGCGGCAGGGCGGCATGGCCCGCCATCGCCGGCAGGTCGATGAAGAACCACATATTGTGCTGCGGCTCGTTGTCCGGTTGCATGAAGGCCGCGCCGCGCGGCAGGCGCACCAGGCCCTCCACCGCGACCGGCCCCGCCACCTGCCCCTCGGCGCGATGCTCCGGCAGCTTGCGCTCCACCGGCACCCAGCCGCGATTGATGAGCAGCACCTGCCCGTCCGCCAGGGTGAAGGGGGTCAGGATCTGGTAGCCGGGATTGCCGTTCAGCGACCGGGCGCCGAGATAGAGCTCCTTGTCGTGCTGGAAGCTGCCCTCCAGCCGCACCTTGCGGAACTCGAGATCGGAAAGATCGCTGCCCGCGGCCGGCAGGGGAATCGGCGCCTCCGCCACGCGCGCCTGACGCTCGGCGATCAGGCCCTCTTTCCAAATGAGGCGCTGCACCTGCCAGACGCAGAGGCCCACCATCACGATGACCGCGGGCACGGTGAACAGGGTCGGCCGCAAGGTCGGCCGGAAACGCAATTTGCTCAGCAAGATCTCAATTCCCGTTGGCGCCCGTCGGGCGGTGCTTGAATTGCAGCGCCACCATGATGCCCTTGGCCGGGCGCAGCAGGCCCAGCGACAGGCCGAAAATGACGATCGGCCACAGCACCATGTGGACCCAGATCGGCGGTTCGAACGCCGCCCAGACCAGGAAGACCAGCGGCACGGTCACGATCAGGACGATGAACATGACGAAGAAGGCCGGGCCGTCGCCGCTGTCCGAGGCGCGGAGATCGAGGCCGCAGACTTCGCATTTCTCGACCAGCAGCAGATAGCCCGCGAACAACTTGCCGCGACCGCAGCGCGGGCATCGGCAATGCAGCCCGGTCGAGATCGGCGAAAGGGAAACCGGCGAGGCCATCACAGCCTCGCCGGTGAAAGCAATTCAGCTTTGCCGGGCTTAATGGCCCGCATGAGGTCCGCTGCCGCCGCCCCAGATATAGACGAAGATGAACAGGAACAGCCACACCACGTCGACGAAGTGCCAGTACCAGGCGGCCGCTTCGAAGCCGAAATGATGGTTGGGCGTGAAGTGGCCCTTGATGGCGCGGATCAGGCACACGATCAGGAAGGTGGTGCCGACGATCACGTGGAAGCCGTGGAAGCCGGTCGCCATGAAGAAGGTCGAGGCGAACACCGTGTCCTTGAAGCCGTACGGCGCATGCGCGTACTCGTAGGCCTGCACGCAGGTGAAGATCAGGCCCAACGCCACGGTAAGGGCCAGACCCTGCACCAAGCCCTTGCGGTCGCCCTCGCGCAGCGCGTGGTGCGCCCAGGTGACGGTGCAGCCGGAGGTCAGCAGGATCAGCGTGTTGAGGAGCGGCAGGCTGAACGGATCGAAGGTCAGGATGTTCGCCGGCGGCCACACGCCGCCGATGCCTTCCTTCGGGAACAGCGACGCATCGAAGAACGCCCAGAAGAAGGCGGCGAAGAACATCACTTCCGAAGCGATGAACAGCGCCATGCCGTAGCGCAGGCCGATCTGCACCACCGGCGTATGGTGGCCCTGGTGCTCGCCCTCCTGCACCACGTCCCACCACCAGAAGAACATGGTGGCGATGATCAGGGCGACGCCCGGCGCGATCCAGGTGATCGGCGGCAGCTCCCAGAAGAACGGCTTGTCGTGGAAATACTGCACCAGCCCGAAGGTCAGCACGATGGCGGCGATGGAGCCAACCAGCGGCCACGGGCTGGGATCGACCAGATGGTACGGGTGGTTTGGCTTGCCGTGAGCGTGAGAGTCGGTCGCACTCATTCTGCGTCTTCCTTCGTCTGGTCGTTCGGTCCGCTTGCCGGACGCTGTTTCGTTGCCTCGGTCATGTCCGCGCTCAATTTACCGGCGCCGCCGCGCCTTCGCCAGCAGCGGCTTGCGGGGCGGCCGGCTGGTTGGCGGCGCGGAAAAAGGTGTAGGACAGGGTGACATCGTTCAGGCGCTCCAGCTCCGGCACGTCGAGGATCGCCGGGTCGATGAAGAAGCTGACCGGCATGTCCACTTTCTGGCCCGGCTGCAGGGTCTGCTCGGTGAAGCAGAAGCACTCGATCTTGGTGAAATAGGACCCGAACACGTCGGGCGAGACGTTGAAGGTCGCCTGGCCGGTGACCGGGATCTTCTCCAGATTCTCGGCCGAATAGAAGGCCAGCTTGTTCTCGCCCACCTTCAGCTCGATAGAGCGCTGCTCCGGCTGGAAGCGCCAGCCCAGGCCCTGGGCGACGTCGGCGGTGAAGCTGACGCGGATCACCCGGTCCGACACGGAATCCGGCGCGGCATCGGCGCGCGCGGGCGTGCCGCCATAGCCGGTGACCTGGCAGAACAGGCGATAGAGCGGCACCGAGGCGTAGGCGAGACCGGTCATGGCGACGACGACGCCGACCAGGATCGCCAGGGTGCGGACATTGCGGTCTTGCAGGGCGGAGCGCGCCATGGTCAACCGCCCTTCATCTTCACGATGGTGACGACATAGACGATCGCCACGAAGGCGGCGAGCGCCAGGAAGATCGCCCAGTTGCGCGCCTTCACGCGGCGCTGACGCTCCGCCTCGACATTGTTGCCCGGAATGTGCCCGACCGTCTTCACCATGGCCATGACACCATGCCGAACAGGCCCGGCGCGCGGTCCAGCACCAGGGCCGCGAAATGACCGAACAGATAGAGGAGCGAAAAGGCGAACATCGCCTTGGCGGCGCGGTGGCCCGTCTTCTCGCGCAGCACGTTGATCGCGTGGCCGATGAAAGCCACGTTCAGTGCCAGCGCCACCGCGACATAGGCGATGCCCGCCACGCCAAGGAAGGCCGGCGCCAGGGCGACCGGCAGCAACAGCAGCGTGTAGATCAGCATCTGCCGCTTGGTTGCGTCCGGACCGGCCACGACCGGCAGCATCGGCACGCCCGCCTTGGCGTAGTCGCCCTCGCGGAACAGGGCCAGCGCCCAGAAATGCGGCGGCGTCCACATGAAGGTCAGCAGGAACAGCGAGATCGAGGCAAGGCTGACATCGCCGGTCACCGCCGCCCAGCCGATCATCGGCGGGAAGGCGCCGGCGGCGCCGCCGATCACGATGTTCTGCGGTGTGCGGCGCTTCAGCCAGATGGTGTAGATGACGACATAGAAGAAGATGGTGAAGGCGAGCAGCGCGCCGGCGGTCCAATTGACCGCGACACCCATCAGCAGCACCGACAGGACCGCCAGCACTGCGCCGAAGCTGAACGCCGAATCCGGATCGATCGCGCCGCGCGGGATCGGCCGGCCGCAGGTGCGGTTCATGACCTTGTCGATGTCGCGGTCGAACCACATGTTGATAGCGCCCGAGGCGCCGGCGCCGACCGCGATGCATAGCACCGCGACGGCGGCGATCAGCGGATGAAGATCGCCCGGCGCCACCGCCAGACCGGCAAAGCCGGTGAACACCACCAGCGACATGACCCGCGGCTTCAACAGCGCGATATAATCGCGGACGCTGCCGCCGCTGCCCGTAAGGGCAGCTTCCAGCCGGGTCTTCTCGCTGAGCAATGGCGGTGCGACGCGAGTCATCTCATCGATTCTTCATATGACGGACGGCGGGTCGGACCCGCCGTCCGGTTCCTCATGACCTCAATGCGCTTCGCTCTTGATCTGCGGCAGCGTCTCGAACGTGTGGAACGGCGGCGGCGAGCTCACCGTCCATTCCAGCGTCGTGGCGCCGGCGCCCCACGGATTGTCCGCGCACTTGCGGCCGGCAAAGACCGTGTAGAGCGCGACGCACACGAAGAACAAGGTGCTGCCGTACGAGATATAGGAGCCGTAGGACGAGATCAGGTTCCAGTAGGCGAAGGCCTCCGGATAGTCCGGATAGCGCCGCGGCATGCCCTGCAGGCCCAGGAAGTGCTGCGGGAAGAAGGTCAGGTCGACGCCGATGAAGGTCGTCCAGAAATGCAGCTTGCCCGCCCATTCCGGATATTGCCGGCCCGACATCTTGCCGATCCAGTAATAGAAGCCGCAGAAGATGGCGAACACGGCGCCCAGGCTCAGCACGTAGTGGAAATGCGCCACCACGTAATAGGTGTCGTGGAACGACACGTCGACCGGCGCGTTCGACAGCACCACGCCGGTGACGCCGCCGATGGTGAACAGGAAGATCAGGCCCACCGCGAACAGCATCGGCGTGTCGAAGCGGATCGAGCCGCCCCACATCGTCGCGATCCAGGAGAATATCTTCACGCCGGTCGGCACCGCGATGACCATCGTGGCGGCCATGAAGTAGGCGCGGGTGTTGACGTCCATGCCGACCGTATACATGTGGTGCGCCCACACCACGAAGCCGACCACGCCGATCGCCACCATGGCGTAGGCCATGCCGAGATAGCCGAACACCGGCTTCTTCGAGAAGGTCGAGATCACCTGGCTGATGATGCCGAAGCCCGGCAGGATCAGGATGTACACCTCGGGGTGGCCGAAGAACCAGAACAGGTGCTGGAACAGGATCGGGTCGCCGCCGCCCTCCGGCTTGAAGAAGTTGGAGCCGAAATTGCGGTCGGTCAGCAGCATGGTGATGGCGCCGCCGAAAACGGGGAGCGACAGCAGCAGCAGGAACGCCGTCACCAGCACCGACCACACGAACAGCGGCATCTTGTGCAGGGTCATGCCGGGTGCCCGCATGTTGAAGATGGTGGTGATGAAGTTGATGGCGCCCAGGATCGAGGCGGCGCCCGCCATGTGCATGGAGAAGATCGCCATGTCCACGGCGCGCCCGCCCTGGAAGTCCGCGCTCGACAGCGGCGGATAGAGCGTCCAGCCGGTGCCCGAGCCGCCATCCACGAACGACGACGACACCAGCATGACGAAGGCGACGACGGTCAGCCAGTAGCTGATGTTGTTCATGCGCGGGAAGGCCATGTCCGGCGCGCCGATCATGAGCGGCACGAACCAGTTGCCGAAACCGCCGATCAGCGCCGGCATGACGGTGAAGAAGATCATGATCAGCGCGTGGGCGGTGATCACCACGTTCCAATGCTGGCCATCCGGCGAGGCATCGCTGCCGAAATACTGGATGCCCGGGTGCATCAGCTCGGCGCGCATGTAGATGGAGAAGGCGCCGCCGACGAGGCCGGCGAAGATCGCGAAGATCAGATAGAGCGTGCCGATATCCTTGTGGTTGGTCGAATAGAACCAGCGCACGAAGAAGCCGGGCTTGTGATCGTGATGATCGCCGTGGTGGTCGTGGGACGTGGTGACGGGGCTCATGGCTTTATCCCTTGGATCGAATTCTGCTGCTTACTCGGACGCCGCGACATTCTGCATTGGCGGCGTGCCGTCCACCTTGGCGAACTTGCCCTGAGCCTCGGTGACCCAGGTCTGGTACTCTTCCTTGCTGACCGCGCGGATCTTGATCGGCATGTAGGCATGCTCGACGCCGCACAGCTCGGAGCACTGGCCGTAATAGATGCCGGGCTGGTTGATGTTGAACCAGCTCTCGTTCACCTTGCCCGGCACCGCGTCATGCTTCACGCCGAAGGACGGCACGGTCCAGGCGTGGATCACGTCCGCGCCGGTGATCTGGATGCGGATGTTGGTGCCGACCGGCAGGACCACCTCGTTGTCGGTGTCGAGCAGGTAGTTCTGACCGGGCTGGATGTCTTCCTTGCGGATCACCCGGGCGTCGAAGGTGAAGTTGCCGTTGTCGGGATATTCGTAGCTCCAGTACCACTGGTGGCCGATGGCGCGGATGGTCAGTTCCGGGGTCGGAATCTCAAGCTGCTTGTAGAGCAGCGGGAAGGAGAACACCGCGATGAAGACCAGGACCAGCGCGGGAACCACGGTCCAGACGACTTCCAGGAGGGTGTTGTGGGTGGTCTTGGAGGGGACCGGGTTGCGCTTCTCGTTGAAGCGGAAGATCACGATCAACAGCAGCGCCATGACGAAGAGCGTGATGACGGTGATGATCGGCATCAGGATGCTGTTGTGGACAAAGTCCAGTTCCGCGGCCAGCTCGGTGGCCGGCGCCTGCAGCCCGATGCCCTTGTCATGGGGCGCGCCCAGCACCTGATCCTGCGCCGCCGCCGGCAAGGCCTGCGCTGCCATCAGCGCCGCAACCGCCAGCGACCCAATCTTCGACCTTGTCTTCATGTTGCTTCCCGTTCCTGTCACCGTCGGCCGCGCCTGGCAGCGCCGGCACCGATCGACCCCGTCCGCAGGCCGGCGCGCCACGCGGCATCCCGGCCTAAGATTCGGCTTCGTTAAACTTTGCGTCCGTCGGGTGCTTTCGTCGGCGCGACATGTGCGCCCAAACCCCATCCCA
>DASZQC010000598.1:0-3776 GCA_035549815.1 Dongiaceae bacterium | reverse complement strand
CGCGATAGTCGGGTGGGACCTATTTATGTGCGCCGATGGAGTCGGCGCGATGCCGATGAGCATGCCTATTTCTCCGTTATGTCGGCGCGGTAGGCCGCGGCCAGCTTGCCAAACCCCTGCTCAATGAGCGTCCTCGCGCGCCAGCCGAGCAGTTGCGCGGCACGGGCGGGGTCGCCGGCGAAGCGGTAGACGTCGAAGCTGCGCGGGGCGGTTTCCGTCACGCGCACGTTCGGTCCGCCGATGCGCGCCGCCAGCGCCGCGAGTTCGCCGAGCGACGTCGATTGGCCGGTGACGAAATGGATCGGCGGCAGCTTCGCTTCGCCGCGTTCCAGTTGCCGCACCACGCGCAGGATGCCGTCGGTGACGTCGTCCAGATACGTGAAGTCGAAGGTGCATGCGGCGCCGTCGACTCGGATGTCCTGCGGGCTGTGCGCGGCCAGCGCCGCGGCCCGGGCGAAGGCCGGCACCACGCGGTCGACATGGTCGCGCGTGTCGCCATAGACGTTGGAGAAGCGCAGGATCGCGGTGTTGAGCCCGGCCGCGCGCGCCGCCTCGGTCAGGCGCTCCGCCTCCACTTTGCTGCGGGCATAGACGTTGGTCGGCAGAAGCCGGGCATCTTCGGCGACCGGCAGCCGGTCCTGCTGGCCATAGACCTCGCGCGAGCTGGCATAGATGACCCACGGCCGCAGCGGGCTTTGCCGCGCCAGGTCGAGCAGGCTCCGCGTGCCTTCGGCATTGACGCGCCAGCAAAGGTCGGGATCGCGCTCGCCCTCGATGACGCGGGACACGGCGCCCAGATGCAGGATGCCGCCGACATCCTTGATCCGGCGCGCGAGGGCGTCGGTGTCGCAGAGGTCGCCGCGATCCGCCGGATCTTCCGCGCTGATATCGAGTCCCACGACGTCGCTGCCCGCCTGCCGCAGCGCGGCGCCGACCGCCCGACCGATCAGCCCGGCCGCGCCGGTGATGAGAATGCGTGAGCCGACCAATGCCTACTCCGACCGCCCGTCTGCCCGGCGAATCGGAGCAAGGACGGCGTGACGGATGTTTAGCGGGAGTTAAGGCCCGAAGCCACTCGTCCGCGCCGAAGGCCTACCGCTAAGTACTTCGAATGATTGCCCGTGGCCGGCAATTTTTACCCGTAATTAACCCCGCCAACCCTAGCTTTAAGGTTCGTGTCCGTGTCGGAGAAAGGGGCCTCCGGCGTGGGCCGTCGGCCATTGGGGCAATCACCAGGGAAGCAGGCTGGCTTGCAGCGGAGCATCGCCACGACGCGCAGGGTTCGCGCATGAGCGCCGGAGACGCGACCACCTCGGGGTCGGTTGCCGTGGCGCCGTCGCGTCTCGCCGCCGCGGGGCGGTCCCGCTCCGTGCGCTGGTGGCGCCTCGCCATCCTCGCCGCCTGGGGCGCCTTCATCCTCGGCTTCATCCTCGGCCGGCCGGCGGAAGAGGAGGCGCGCCATTGGTGGACCAACGGCGCCTGGACCCTCACTTATTTCGCCACCACGCTGATCAGCATCTCCATCGCAGTCAGGCTGCAGGGGCGCGATCGCGCCGCCTGGGCGTTTTTCGCCGCCGCATCCGGATCGTGGCTCGTCGGGCAGTTGATCTGGGACTATTACGAACTCATCGCCCATATCACCACGCCGGTCCCGGCGATCAGCGATCTGTTCTATCTGGGCTTCGCGCCCTGCTACTCCATCGGCCTGATGTATTTCGGCGAAAAGCCGACCGGCGCCTCGCTTGGCCCCAAGCTGGTCAGCCAGATGATCATGATCGGCGCCGCGATCTTCGTCGCCGTCGGCCTGCATGTCAGCGAGGCCATCGTCGCCAACACCGACGGGCCGCTCTATGTGATGACGGCGGTCGCCAATCCGCTGCTCTACGGCGTGGCCTTCCTTCTGGGCGTGCTGTCGCTCTGCCTCTATGTCTGGGGCAGCAAGCGCGCGGTGCTTACCTTGCTGGTGGCCGGCGTTGCCTGCCACGCCACGGCGTCGACCTTCTATGGCCTGAGCCTGCTGAACCGCACCTACGAGGCGGGCGCGGCATACGATTTCCTGTGGCTGCTGGGCGGCGCCTTCCAGTTCTGGGCCGCGGCGGAGCATCTGCTGCGCATTCGCAGCCGGGATCTGGTCGAGCCGCCGGAAGAGCAGTTCCTGATCGCCGCCTATCGCCGCGCGCGCCGGCTGGAGCCGATGGTGCCGGCGCTCGGCATCGTGGTGATTTCGGTCAGCCTGGCGCTCGATTCCGACGGCATGTCGCGCGCCGAGGCCCTCACCATCCTGATGCCGGCCTGTCTGGTCTTCGCCATCGCCGTGGCGGTGGCGGAGTGGTGGAGCTGGCGCATCGAGGACGATTTGCGCAAGGTGGCGGCCAGCGCGGCGCTCGCCGCGCGGCGGTCGGAGAACCGCCTGTCGGCGATGCTGGAGATCGCGCCCACCGCGATCATCGCCGTGGACCAGAATTACGCCATCCGCCTCTGCTCCAAGGGCGCTGCGAAGCTGTTCGGCTATGCGGCGCGCGAGACCATCGGCCTGCCGGTCAGCATGCTGTTCAGCGACGATGATGACGGCGCCGCGGCACAACGCGGCCAGGGGCGCATGGTGCATCGCTCCGGCGGCGCCAACGTGCCGATCGTGCCGCGCGCGCCGCTGACCGGCGCCGACGTGATCGCCAAGCTGCGCCGCGGCGAGATCAAGGGCCGCACCCAGGCCGGCACGCAATTCCCGATCGAAGGCGAATCCTACGATCTGGCGGACGGCGGCGAGGGCGCGTTGACCATCATCATGATGACCGACGCCACCGAGCGCCGGCGGCAGGAGCGCGCGCTGCGCCAGGCCAAGGAAGCGGCCGAGGCGGCCAACCGCGCCAAGACTCAGTTCCTGGCCAACATGAGCCACGAGCTGCGCACGCCGCTGAACGCCATCATCGGCTTTTCCGAGGTGATCTCGAACAAGCTGTTCGGCGAGTTGAACGACCGCTATCGCGACTATGCGGGCGACATCGTCTCGTCCGGCCGGCATTTGCTGGGCCTGATCAACGACATTCTCGATCTGTCCAAGATCGATCTGGGCCAGGCGAATTTGAGCGAGGGCGAGGTCGATCTGCTGCGCGCGGTGCAAAGCTGCCAGCGCCTGATGTACGAGCGTGCCGAGCGCGGCGGGGTGCAGGTGGCGTTGAACATCCCGACCGACCTGCCGAAGCTGTGGGCGGACGAGACCAAGGTGAAGCAGATCGTGCTGAACCTGCTGTCCAACGCGGTGAAGTTCACCGAGCGCGGCGGCAAGGTGACGATCGCCGTCGCGGCGCTCGCCGATGGCGGGCTGCTGCTGTCTCTCACCGATACCGGCATCGGCATGCGGCCGGAAGACATCCCCAAGGCGATGGCGCCCTTCGGCCAGCTGGAAAGCACGTTCGAGCGCCGCTTCGAAGGCACCGGCCTGGGCCTGCCGCTCGTTCAGCGCCTTGTGGAACTGCACGGGGCAGAGCTGAAGATCGACAGCCAGTTGGGCGAAGGCACCAAAGTGCAGATCCGCTTCCCCCGCGCCCGCGTGATTGCCGCCAAGGCCGCGCGCAAGACGGCGGAATAGCGCCAGGCTGGCGGCCGGCCGGTTCTGCCCGCCTTACGCGCTGCCGGTTGCCCTATCGCCGTCAACCCGATTACAGTTACGCGAGCGTTAACGATTGCGACTCGCGGGGTTCGGGGATGACCAAGAAGCCTGGACGGGCACCGGCCAAGATTCCGCCGAAAAAGCCCATCCATCTGAAATCCAAGGA
>DASZQC010000597.1:0-1565 GCA_035549815.1 Dongiaceae bacterium | reverse complement strand
CTTGCTGGGGTGGACGGCCCCGACCCGCCGGCATCGCGATGTGCCAGGGTGGCGACTGTCGATCGCACCACCCCAAGGGCAGGAGCCGTCCCGATGCAGATTATTACCGTCGGTCTGGATATCGCGAAGAACGTCTTTCAGGTTCATGGCGTCGATGGGGAGGGGCGTGCCGTGCTTCGCCGCAAGGTTCGCCGCGACCAGCTGTTGAAGCTGTTCGGCGGCCTCGAACCTTGTCTTGTCGGCATGGAGGCGTGCGCGACCGCGCATCACTGGGCTCGTGAACTCGGCGCGCTCGGTCATGAGGCCCGGCTGATGCCACCGGCCTATGTGAAGGCTTACGTCAAGCGCAACAAGAACGACGCGGCCGATGCCGAGGCGATCTGCGAGGCGGTGCGGCGCCCGACGATGCGCTTTGTGCCGGTCAAGTCGACCGAGGCGCAAAGCGTGCTGATGCTGCATCGCACTCGCCATCTGCTGGTGCGGCAGCGCACGGCCCAGGTGAGCGCGATGCGAGGGCATCTGGCCGAGTACGGTATCGTTGCCGCCAAGGGCATCTCGCGCTTGCGCGACTTGCTTCCGGTGCTCGACGCCGACGCCGGCGTTCTGCCCGAGCTGGCGCGTCAAACCCTGCTCCTGATCGCTCAACTGATCGAGGCGCTGACGATGCAAATCCGCCGGATCGAGACCGAGCTCTTGGCTTGGCACCGCAGCAACCCCGCCAGCCAACGGCTGGAGACCATTCCCGGCATCGGCGTCATCACCGCCACGGCGCTGGCCGCCACCGTTCTCGATGCGAAGGCGTTCCGATCGGGCCGCCAGTTCGCCGCCTGGCTCGGGTTGGTGCCGCGGCAGAACTCCAGCGGCGGCAAGGACCGGCTGGGCGGCATCTCCAAGATGGGCGACCGCTACCTACGCCATCTGCTTGTCGTCGGCGCCACCGCTGTCGTGCGCTACACGCGGCGAAAGGCGACCACCATCAGCATCTGGGCAAACCGCCTGCTGGACCGCAAGCCAGCCCGGCTGGTCACCGTCGCCGTCGCCAACAAGATGGCCCGGATCGCCTGGGCGGTCATGGCGCGCGGGGACAATTATCGCGCCACTGCCGCCGCTGCGTAAGCCCGGCGCAACCCCGTAGTCGAACCGCTTTGGGCAGGAGAGAACGACGAGCGTGATGCCGATCGGTCAAGCCGGGGAGCGGGACAACCTGCGTGATTCAACGCGCAACGAGCGCGGCAGCTTGATGAGGACCCACTCCACCGACACCATCATGGCCAGCGGCCTGGCGCCGCGCACAACAGGCCGGACACATGAATGTACCTGACCCGATCGCCAAAACGCTGCCAAACCTCTTGCTCAACGGGGGCCGTCCACACATGAATCACGTCCCCGTCGTAAACTCCAGCAATTAATAGGTCCTAACCCTAGCTAGTACCCGGAATCAGAGGTGAGCGAAACGCGGTTTGAGGCGTTTCTGGTGGACCTCGGACTTGCTCCAGGCGAAGGGGCGTGCGGTCTGGTTGTAGGTGGCGATGAAGTCATCGATGTGTTTCCTGAGCTGGGCGATA
>DASZQC010000596.1:0-13141 GCA_035549815.1 Dongiaceae bacterium | reverse complement strand
GAAGAGCGACATTTCTATCGCGCATTGGCGCGGGCCGGTTGCGCGCAGCCCGAAACCCGTGGCGACCTCGAAAGCGCGGGATTCTTCGTCTGCGACCGCGACCTGGAAGACGAGCTCATTCGCGCGGCCGGGCCGGACCTGCTTGAAACCATCCTGGCGGAACAGGGAGACTTGGCCGCGTTTCGCACGCTCCAGAAGCAAGCCGCGTGGCGGGACGCTTGCTTCGTCGACCAGCTTCGCAGATTCCTGGGTGCGGGCGCGCGCCGGAAGCTGCGCTATGCAAGCCTCTTGGTCCTGACACTGGCGCTTGACCGGCAGCCCAGACCGCTTCGAGGCGTGCTGAGCCGGGCCTAGACGATGCCGGGCTGAAATGACGCCGCCCGATCCGGTTTCCCGTGATCGGGCGGCGTTTCGCTTCGTTCCGCGGCTTAGGCGGCGCGGATGCTCTGGATAAAGCTCTCGAACTCCTGACGCAGGACATCCGCCTGGCTCGACAGCTCGCCGGAGGCGGAGAGCACCTGCGTCGCGGCGGCGCCCGTCTCGCCGGCAGCCTGGCTGACGGTCGAGATGTTGCTGGTCACTTCGCTGGTGCCGGTCGCCGCTTCCTGCACGTTGCGGGCGATCTCCTGGGTCGCGGCGGCCTGCTCCTCGACCGCGGCGGCGATCGCCGAGGCGATGCCGCTGATCTCGCCGATGGTGGTGCCGATGCCGCTGATGGCGGAGACCGAGTCCTGGGTCGCCGACTGGATGCCGGCGATCTGGGCGGAGATCTCCTCTGTCGCCTTGGCCGTCTGGTTGGCCAGGTTCTTCACCTCGCTCGCCACCACGGCAAAGCCCTTGCCCGCCTCGCCGGCGCGCGCCGCCTCGATGGTGGCGTTGAGCGCCAGCAGGTTGGTCTGGCCGGCGATGTCGCTGATCAGGCGGACCACCTCGCTGATGCGCTGCGCGGCCTCGACCAGGGCATTCACCTTCTCGTTGGTGCGTTCGGCCTCGCTCACCGCCTTGCTGCTGATCTGCGTGGAGGTGCCGACTTGGCGCGAGATTTCGCTGACCGAGGAGGTCAGCTCCTCGGCCGCGGCGGCGACGGTCTGCACGTTGGCCGAGGCCTGCTCGGCGGCCGCGGCGACGGTGCCGGACTGCTTCGAGGTCTCTTCCGCCGTGGCGCTCAGCACCTGGGCCGAGGCCTGCAGCTCGGTGGAAGCGGACGCGACCACCTTCACCACTTCGGTCATCTTGGCCTCGAAGCGGGCGATGGCCTCGTCGACCACCTTCTGGCGGCGCTCTTTGGCCTCCTGCTCCTTGGCCTGCTCGGCGCGCAGGCGGTTGCCTTCGATCATGTTGTCCTTGAACACCTGCACCGAGGCGGCCATGGCGCCGATCTCGTCGCCACGGTCGCGGGCCGGAATCTCCGCGCTGGTGTCGCCGGCGGCCAGCGTGCGCATGGCGGCCGTCATCGCCACGACCGGGTTGGAGACGCTGCGGCCGGACAGCCAGGCGACGACCACGCCGAACACGAAGGCCACCAGGCTCAGCACGACGATCAGGATCTCCGTGCTGGTGATGGTCTGCGAGAGCGTCTCTGCGTCCTCGGCTTCCTGCTGGGCGGTTTCGGTTTTCACCTTCTCCGCGTCGGCGATGGCTTCTTCGCTGGCCTTGATGATCTCGGCCTCGAGAATCTCGTTGAACTCTTCGTCCAGCTTTTCGCTTTCCTTGAAAGCCTCCTCGTACTGCGTGCCGAGAGCCTTGGCTTCCGCCACCTGATCCTTGAAGGCGGCGGCGCCGGCGACCTTCTCCAGTTGTGCCAGGGCGGCCATCAACTGGTGGAACGCCGCCTCCGTCTCTTCGGCGGCGCTCTTCTCATGCCGCGCCAGCAGCAAGTTGGCGCCGAGGCGCGCTTTCATCGTTTCGTAGAGAGCGGCATTGGCCAGGATGATGGCGTTGCTGTTGCCTTCCTTCGCGGCGGCGGCGGCAATCGCCTCCAGGTCCGCGGCAAGCTTCGGCCCGGCGATGTCCAGCACGTCGTTCGCCAGCTTGGCGCGCTGCTCCTCGATCACCGAAGCCTTCTCAAAGCCCGCCACCATATGCGCGAAGCTGGCGCCGATGGCCTCGATCTCCGCCTTTTCCGAGTCGGTGGTGGCGAGGCCCTTGGCCTCTTCGACCTCGGCGGTGACCGTCTTCTCGAGCTCGATGACCTTGTCGTGGGTCGCCTGGTCGCCCGTCGCGGCATATTCCTCGACATGCTGGTCCAGTTCCGCCAGTTCGCGCTCGACCTCCTGCGCCGCGGTGGCGAGGTTGCCGACCTCCTCATAGGAGTGGAACAGGTTGGCGGTGATGGAGAAGGAAACGACCGACGTGGCCGAGGCGATCACCAGAATGGCGACGAGTGCGCCGAAGCCCAGGAAGATCTTGGTGCGGACACTCATGTTGCGGATGAAGCCGGACGCACCCGACAGGCGCTGCGGCGCGGCATTGGTGGCGGTGAGCATGATGTATTCCCCTGATATCCGAGTGATGTCCTAGAGTGATTCGAGCAGGAATCGCTGGTTGATCGGCATGGGCGGACGGGCATTGACCGGGAACAGCTCGGCGAATTGCCGGATCTGCGCCGGCGATGCCTCGATCGGCTGCTTGAACACCGTCCACAGCACGCCTTCTGAGCAAGGCGGCGTGGTGAGCGAACCCTGGTAGCGGAAGAAGCCGCGATCGGCCGGCAGCAGGTCGGCCGGCGTGATGGTGATGCCGACGGCCTGCTCTTCGCCCGCTTCCTTGGGCATGGCGGCCCAGATCGGCGCCAGGGCCGCATTCTCCGCGCCCGGCGTGATGAAGATGCCGAGCACGGCAAGCTGGCCCTGCTCCGACTTGTGCACGAAGTGCAGCTCCAGGTCGAAGGCCTTGCCGGAGAGCAGATGTTCGCTCGGGTGGTGGAAGTGGAATTGCAGCAGGTCGAAGGGCCGGCCGTTGATCATGGTGCGCGAGCCCGGCGCGCAATTGGCCTGGATGGTGTGGCCGTTATTCAGGATCTTCAGCGGCATGGGCTGGAAGCTGGGCGCGACGCTGGCCAGCTCCGCGCGCGTTGCGCCTCGGATATCGATCGGCGTCTGCTCGACGCCCAACTCGCACACCTTGAAGTCGGCGGACAGGCCGCCCCAATGCTCCGGACCGGTCTCGCCCTCGTAGCTCCAGTGGGCACTGCCATTGGCAAAGGCCTGCCCCACCGCAGCGGCGCAAATCGGGCAAGCGATCCCTGCCAGCGCGCGCGCAAGCATCTTGCGCCGCGACAAAGTCGGCTCAATTGTCATGTTGTAGATCCCCTGTGTAGAACGCGCCGTTATATTGGGGGGGCTTAATTAAAGAACGATTGAATTTGCGTTCAGTGTTTAAACTGTACTACTGAATATATTGATGTCATATACTTTAGCGTGCAATAAATTATTCCTAAATTGGGAATATCGCCGCATCTGCGGAATAAATAATTCCGGCGCGACGAAAAAATTTCAAAATTACTGAACCGGCGCACAGGCCGTGCGGATCGAATGACAGATCGGGAGGAGCTAGCGCTTTTGCGCGGCGGCGGTGGCGACGGCGGGTTTGTGCGGATGCCGGATGTCGTCGGCAATCAGATGCGCCAGGATGTCGCGCCAGCGCAGCGCCGGTGCGTTGTAGCGGATTTCCAGGCCATTCGCGTCATTGCGCACGACCACGCCGTAGGTCGGCAGCGGCCGCGGATGATTCTCGTCCATGGTGATGACGAAGGAGAAATCGACCTTCTGGCGCGGGGCAATCCAGTCCGGCGCACCGGCGATGAGAACGTCGACGATGTTCATGTTCTTGATCTCGAACGGCTTGCCGTCGATCAAGACATGGATATTGCCGAGTTTGACGCGCCCGGCCGGCGCGGTGGTCAGAGTTTCAGGCGACATGGCCCTGCAAACGTCGGTGCGCACAAAGGGTCTTGAGCTACCGTCCACTATCGCCTCGTCAGGGTTACTAACTAGTTAGCCGCCCCGGAGGTGACGGCTTTACTACAGCGGTAAAACGGGTGCGGCGCCAATGGGTTCCGGGGCCAGTGTGATGGCCGTCACGCTCCAGGGCCGCAATTGGCACCCAGAAAGTGGTCTATCATGGCGATATTGGAAGTGCGCCTAGTCCATCTGGACTAACAGCCCATTTGGGCTAGGGCTGTAACGTTTTCCTGGCAGCGTTTGGAGCCGCCTAACGGTGCTTGAAATTGGGTGGGCGCTTCTCGGCGAAGGCACTCATGCCTTCCTTCTGGTCTGAGGTCGCGAAGGTGCTGTGGAACAGCCGCCGTTCGAACTTCAATCCTTCGGCCAGGCTGGTCTCGAAGGCGCGGTTGACGGCCTCTTTTGCCATCAGGGTGGCGGGCAGCGAGAAGGAGGCGATCTTCGCCGCGGCGCCGAGCGCCTCTTCGAGCAACTTGTCGGCTGGAACGACCCTTGCGACCAGGCCGCTGCGCTCGGCCTCCGCCGCATCCATCATGCGCCCGGTCAGCACCAGATCCATCGCCTTGGCCTTGCCCAATGCGCGGGTCAAACGCTGCGTGCCGCCGGCGCCGGGAATGGTGCCGATGGTGATCTCCGGCTGGCCGAACTTGGCATTCTCCGCGGCGATGATCAGGTCGCACATCATGGCGATCTCGCAGCCGCCGCCCAGCGCGTAGCCGGCAACCGCGGCGATGGTCGGCTTGCGGCACTGGCTCAGCCGCTCCCAGCCCTTGGTGATGAAATCGCTGGTGAAGACGTCGATGAAGGAACGATCCTTCATCTCCTTGATGTCGGCGCCGGCGGCGAAGGCCTTCTCGCTGCCGGTCACCACGATGGCGCCGATGCCCGGATCGGATTCCAGCTCGTTCAGCGCCTGCTCCAGCTCGGCGACAAGCTCGGCGCACAGCGCGTTCAGCGCCTTCGGCCGGTTCAAGGTGATGAGGCCGACGCGATCGCGCTTCTCAAGCAGAATGGTGTTGAAGCTCATTGAGGCTGGCTTTCCGCGGATAGAGTGAAGCTGACATTGACCGGCCCGCCGCCCTGGCCGCCCAGGACGTCGATCTTCAGGACCTCGGCCTTGCGCCGGAAGCTGCCTTCGCCGGTCTTCTCCCAGCCCAGCGGCGGCAGCGCGCCGTCATAGAAATCGCGCACGTCGTCGGCGTCGACGGTGCCGGAAGCATACGCCGTGATGATACGGCCCAAGGGCGCGTCGAACACGGTCGATTTATCGGTCTGCTCGGTGAGGCCGTCCGGCAGCGGCAGATCGGCGATGGCCGACAGGTAGGTGACCGCCCAGGCCGAATTCAGGCTGGCCGGGGCCGTCGATGCAAACAGCGCAGCCGCCATAAAAATTGCGGCAACCGGCGGAACACGGCGCATCGGCAAATTCCTTGAGATCAGGCCCGGACGCGGCTGTTCTAGCCCACCCCCGGAAGCCGCCGCAAGCGACCTATCCGTGACGCTCAATCCGGCAATCCGGCCTTGCGCAGGCCTTCCCGGATGTGATCGGCCTGGGGCGTCGGCCATTCGCGCAACGCCAGATTGCCGATCCGGAAATCAGGCCGCAGACGGAGCGCCTCTGCCGCGGCTTCCTTTGCCTGATCGAGGCGGCCCTCCTGCGCGAGACAGCCTGCAATTCTGCAACGCAGCCAATAGTCGACATGTTCGACACGGCGGAACGCCTCCCCCGCTTCGGCATACTTGCGGGACATGTATAGCAGGGATCCGAGATTGACCCAGTACCAGTCGGGATGGAACGGATTGAGGCGCATGGCGTCACGAATGCGATCTATGCCTTCTTCGATCTGCCCGATCCGGCCGAGGATCCTGCCATAGCCCACCACGGTATTGGCATCGTTGGGGTTGAGGGCGAAAGCGCGACGGCAATGCTGTTCGGCGCTGCGCAGATCGCCGCGATAGGTCTGCACCAGGCTCATGATCCAATGGCATCGCGCATCATCCGGGTCGAGATCGCAGGCGCTGGCCGCCAGAGCATGCGCTGCCTCCAGAATCTCGGTGGGCGCGTCCGCATAGCCGTGCAACACGACATCGCCAAAAGCGCGGTAGGCGCGTGCAATGGCATAGTCCGGATCGAGATCCACCGCCTGCTGGAATAGCTCGACCGCACGCCGGTTATTCTCAGTGCCATAGCCGCGCAGATGCTTGATGCCGCGCAACACGCATTCATAGGCCACCAGCTTCGGCTTGCGCCGGGCTTGATTCAGCAGCGACATCTCCACCCGAGCCTGCAAGGTCGAGACGATGGCGCCGGTGGCCTTGTCCGGCACGGCCAGGATATCGGCCAGCGAAATGTCGTATGCCTCGCCCCACTGCTGGGCGCGCGTCGGCGCCTCCACCAATCGGACGGTGATGCGCACACGATCGCCGAGCTTCTGCAGGCTGCCTTGCACAAGGTACACGACGCCCAGGCGCCTGCCGATCTCCGCCACATCGCTGGTCTGGCGCGCGATCGTGGCCGACGAATGCCGATCGATGACGAACAGCAGCTTGAAACGGCCAAGGCCGGTGGTGATGTCTTCGGCGATCCCGGTGCACAGATGATCGAGGTCCGGCGTGCCGCTGAGATTCTCGAACGGCAACACAGCGATCGAGGGCCTGTCCGATGGCGCGCCCGGCGCGGCCGATGGCTCCACGGATGCCGGTCGCTCGGTCAGGATGTCACGATAGAGGGTCTCGGTCTGCAAGCCCGGCGCGACGCCGAGCTCCTTCTTCAAGACATCGCGGCAGACGTCGTAGAGCTTCAGCGCGGCGGGGCGGTCACCGCCGGCAACATGCAGCCGCATCAGCGCCCGATAAGCCGGTTCGCACAACCGATCGCGAGACAGCAGGCATTGCGCCAGCCGCTCGCCCGCGGCGCTCGATCCATTTTCCGACAGGCGTTCCAGCACGCGCACGGCGATGCCCGCCAGGCGCTCGCGTTCGGGAACCAGCCACGCCTCGAATTCCGGGGTCAGGCCGTCCAGCCCATCCAGCAATTCACCGCGATACAGCCTCGCGGCGGCTTCTCCACCGGACGCGCCCGCCGCCTCGAACGCATGCACGTCGATATCAAGCCCGTCCGCACGAAATCTCGCGGAGTCCCGGTCGGTGACAACCGGATCGAGATCGGCCTGCCGGAAAGCCTGGCGGATGGCCGCCAAGGACTGGCGGAGCGAATCCCGTGCCTGGGTCTCTCCGCGGTCGCCCCACAGCAATCCTGCCAGTCGGTCTCGCGGCAGCGATCGGCCGCGGGAAAGGGCAAGATAAGCCAACAGCAGCCGGTCCTTGCGGGTCGACAAGGACAGCTCCGCACCATCCGGCGCTCGCAGGCTGAACCCGCCCAGCAATGTCAGGCTGCACGCTGCCACGTCCGGCTCCGCTGGCGCCCCCTATCCAGTTCGATTTTACGCTCTTTTCACGCAGCAGCCATCCCGGTACGGGCGCTTTTCCGGCTGGGTTCACGGCTGTGACGCAATCTGCGTGCATCGACAACGCGGCAGGAGAGAGGTCATGTGGGGGGTTCAGCACGTGGTCCGCACCTTGGTTGCACTCGGACGGCGGCGGCACAAGCACATTCCAGCCGGCGCCCGTGGCCCGGTTACCGACTGGCTGCCACCTGTCCTGGGTCCCGGCGACTGGCCGGTGGGCCTGATGGCTGATCGGGAGGCCGGCTGGTATTTCGACCGCAACTGAGGCACCCTGGTGGGGAGAGCGCGTTTGAGGGCGGACGCATGAAAGGGCCGATGGCGCTGACGGCCGATTTGGTCGCGCGCTGCGAACGGAACGAGCCGGATCCGGGGCCGGAAGGCGGCTACCGGCACTATGTTGACCAGGATTACGAGCGCGCCGCGGACCAGGTCCTGGCGGCGGCTCCGCCGGGTCCGCTTTGGGTCTTCGCCTACGGCTCGCTGATCTGGAAACCCGCGATCCCCACCACCGACCATGCCCGCGCGACGGCGCATGGCTGGCACCGCGCCTTCTGCCTGCAACTGACGCGCTATCGCGGCTCGCCCGCGCAGCCCGGCCTGATGATGGGGCTGAAACGCGGCGGAAGCTGCAAGGGGATGATCCACCGCATCGCCGATGGTGAGCGCCGCGCCCTGCTGATCGCGCTGCTAAGGCGCGAGATCGGCTGCGATGAGGATCTGACCGGCGTGCGCTGGATCAATGTCGCGACCGAGGCCGGCGCGGAGCGCGCGCTGGTGTTCTGGGCGGAACCCGAAGGGCTGCAGGACTGGGTCGACAAGCCGATGCCGGAGGTGGCGCAGATCCTGGCGCGGGCCTGCGGCCATGTCGGATCCTGCGCCGCCTATCTGTTCCACACCGTCGCCAAGCTGGACGAGCTCGGCATCCGCGACCGCAACCTGTGGCGTCTGCAGCACATGGTGGCCGACGAGATCCGCCGGCTGCATGCCATCATGCCGCCGATCGAGGAAACCGGATCAGCGGCCGCGCCAGAGCCCTTCGCGCGCTAGATCGTCCTGCACATCCTTGATCGCCCCGCGCATCGCCGCCACCGCCGCATCGATCTGCGCCTTGGTGATGGTGAGCGGCGGCGACAGCACGATCAGGTTGCCCATCGGCCGGATCATCAGGCCGCGCTCGCGGCAGCGCTCGAACACGCGCTTGGCGACGTTCCAGTCGCCGGGGCAGGGCGTCTTCGCTTGTCTGTCGGAGACGCATTCGACACAGACCATGAAATGGCTGCCGCGCACGTCGCCGACCAGTTCCAGGTCAGAGAGCTTCTTCAGCTCCTCGTGGAAATAGGGGCCCCATTCGCGCACATGGCCGCAGATATCTTCGCGCTCCAGGATGTCGAGCGCGGCGAGGCCGGCCGCGCAGGCGACCGGATGCGAGGAATAGGTGAAGCCGTTGGCGAACATCTGCCCTTCGCCCGCCACGTCCAGCATCTTCTGATAGAGCGCGTCGGAGACCAGGAAGGCGCCGAGCGGCACATAGCCCGAGGTCAAGCCCTTCGCCGCGGTGATCACGTCGGGCACGATGTCGAACACCGGCTGCGACGCGAACACATGGCCCAGGCGGCCGAACCCGGTCACCACCTCGTCGGAAATGTAGAGCACGCCGTATTTGCGGCAGATCTCCCAGGTGCGGCGCTGATAACCCGGCGGCGGCACGATGACGCCGCCGGAGGCCAGCAGCGGCTCGGCGATGAAGGCGGCCACATTCTCCGCGCCCAGCTCCAGGATCTTCTTCTCCAGGTCGGCGACGCACCGGTCGGCGAATGCCTCGATGCTCATGCCCGCCGGCCGGCGATAGGGATTGGGTGCCGGCAGATGGTGCACGAGGTCGTCGGCGAAGCGCATATGCGGCTTGTCGGCGGGCTTGCCCGACAAGGTCGCGGTCAGGAACGTCGAGCCGTGATAGGCCTGCTCGCGCGAGATGACGAAGCGGCGGTTCTTCTGACCGATGAAGCTGAAATAGAAATGGATGAAACGCACCGCCGAATCGACCGCCGTCGAGCCGCCGGTGGTGAAGAACACGCGGTTGAGGTCGCCCGGCGCGTATTTGGCGATGCGATGGGCGAACTCGATTGCCGGCTCGGTCGAGTTCTTGGTGAAGGGCGAGTAATAGCACATGCGCTTGGCCTGGGCCGCGATGGCGTCGGCGATCTCGTCGCGGCCATAGCCGACATTGACGCACCACATGCCGCCCATGCCGTCGATCATCTTCTGGCCTTCGCCGTCATAGACATAGACGCCGTCGGCGTGGTCGATGATCAGCGGCTTCTGCGCGCGCACCGCGCCCAAATCGACCCAGGGATGGATCAAGTGCCGTTTGTCGAGATCCTCCAGCCGCTCGCGCTGCATGGCGTCATTCAGATTGGTGAGCATCGGAGGTCCTCAATTCTATCGGTCTTCGGGCATGGAAAACGGGGCGCGGCCAGGGCCACGCCCCGTTCCCGTTGTTGTAGCAGCTACTGGCCGGTCTTGGCGCGGGTGAACTCGCGGTTCAGCACGCGGGTTCCTTCGGCCGAGCGCACGCCGATGGTGAAGATGTTGGTCATGCGCGACGGGTCCGGATACATCGCCGGATCGTTGCGCAGCGATTCATCAACCAACGGCGTCGCCTTCTCGTTGGCGTTGGCATAGCCGATATCGTTGCTGACCTGGGCGATGACCTCCGGCCGCATCATGTAATCGAGGAATTCCAGCGCCTCGGCGACATGCTTGGAATCCTTCAGGATCACCATGCCGTCATAGTCCATGTTGACGCCTTCCTTCGGCGACACGAACTTCAGATCGACGTCGGACTTGTTCTCTTCCGCGCGCGCCTTGGCCTGCGAGTAGTCGCCGGACCAGGTCATCGCGAGGCAGCGGCTGCCATCGGCCAGCGCGTTGATGGTGCCGCTGGAATCGAAGGCGGCGACATGCGGCTGCGCCTTGGAAACCAGGTCGCCGGCCTGCTTCAGCTCCGCCGCGTCGTTGGTGCCGGGATGGAGGTGCAGGTAATTCAGCGCCAGATCCATCACGTCTTCCGGCGAATCCAGCAGGCTGACGCCGCAGGGGGTGAATTTCGACAGCACCGCCGGATCGAAGAACATGGCCCAGGAATCGACCGGCGCGTTCGGATCGGCGGCCATCACCTTCTTGGCGTCATAGACATAGCCGTTGGTCCAGAACATGTACGGGATGACGTATTTGTTGCCCGGGTCCGCCACCGCCAGCGCGTCCCAGAAGCGCTGGCCGATATTGCCCAGGTTCTTCAGCTTCGACTTGTCGAGCTCCAGATACAGGCCCTGCTGCACGTGCTGGCTGATGTAATAGCGGCCCGGAAAGACGATGTCGTAGCCCGAAGAGCCCGCCTGCAGGCGCGCATCCATGGTCTCGTAGCCGTCGAACAGGTCATAGGTGACCTTGATCCCGGTCTCTTTCTCGAAATTGGCGATGGTGTCGACGCCGATATAGTCGGACCAGTTGTAGATGAAGAGCTGGCGCTCTTGCGCGTTCGCCGTGCCGCCGCCCAGAGTTGCACCAAGGGCCGCGATCATGGTCGCGGCGGCCAGGCCCAGAACTTTCAGTGTGGATCGCATCCGTCTCTCCCGTCATTGCCCCGCGCGGCTGCCTTGGCGCGCGCACTTTTGCGGCGGTTCAGCCCGCCTTGCTTTTCATGAATGATCGTTCATAGAATTCAACATTGTCAAGCGTGGTCGGCGCCAGAAACAATTCCTTGCGTCGCAACAATTGGTGAGAAGAATGGCGGCTGCCGGAGCCTGGGTGGGCGGTGTAGCCGGGGAGCACATGAGCAGCGTTAAGAAATCCGCTTCATTGCGCAGCCGCAAGAAGCCGACCGTCTCGCGTCCGAAAAAGCGGGACGAGGCCAAGGCTTGGTTTCGCGCCAAACTGATCGACGCCGCCGTCCGCGGCATTGCGCGGCACGGCTTTTCCGGCCTGTCGGTGTCGCGGCTGGTGGAATATTCCGGCCTGTCGCGCGGCATGGTGAATCTGCATTTCAAGCGCAAGCAGGAATTGCTGCTGCAGGTGCTGAAGCACCTGGCGGATCTCTATCGCACCGGCTGGCAGGCGGCGGTGGAGCGGGCGGGCGAGGATCCGGCCCGGCGCCTGACCGCGCTCATCGAATATGACGTGACGCGCGACGGGCATAGCAGCGACATCATGACGGCCTGGCTTGCCTTCCGCCAGGAGGCGATCACCAACCCGATCTATCGCCCCTATTGCGACACGCGCGAGGCGGCCTATTTCGGCGCGCTGAAATCGCTGTGCGCGGCGCTGATCAAGGAAGGGGGCTACAAGCTGAAGCCCGAGACCGCCGCCCTCGGCATCACCTATCTGCTCGAAGGCCTGTGGCTCGACTGGGCGCTCGACACCGCGCGTTACGACAACAAGACCGGCCGCGACGTCTGCTACGCCCATCTCGGCGCGGTGTTCCCGAAGCATTTCGGCAAGGACGCGCGCGGCTAGATTCGGCCCGACCTTATCCGCTTCGAGCGTAGCAATCATTTTGATGACGAGCGCGCTGAAGTTCCCTCCCCCAAGCTGGGGGAGGGATAGGGTGGGGGTTGTTCTCTCGAGCGAGAAGCGAGCGTGCTGCGGGCGCCGTCGCCCCAACCCTTGCTCTCCCCCGCCTCGGGGGAGGGAATTGCAGCGAGTTTCCCTCCACAGAAATGAGGGCCAGGACTGGGACAGATGCAGCGCGACGATCTGTTCGTCGGCTACTTCTGCTTCCTTGGACAGAAGTACGTCGACCGGCCGCTTTGCGTGATGCGTTTCACGCCACCGGTCTCTTCGGCCTCGCACGTGCAGCGCCAGCAGGCCTTGCCCTCGCGCTCATAGACGCGCCAGTGATGCTGGAAGTAACCCAGCTCGCCGTCGGCCTGCACATAGTCGCGCAAGCTCGAGCCGCCGGCGGCGATGGCGTCGGTCAGCACCGCTTTCACGGCGGCCGCCAGCTTCTCCGCCCGTTCGCCCTGCACGCTCTTGGCGAGGCGCTTGGGCGAGATGCCGGCGCGGAACAGAGCCTCCGACACATAGATGTTGCCGAGGCCGGCGACCACGCGCTGGTCCAGCAGCGCCGCCTTGATCGGCGTCTTCTTGCCCTTGAGCGATTCGGCCAGCGACGGGCCGTTGAATTCGTTGCCCAGCGGCTCCGGCCCGATGCCCTTCAGCAGCTTGTGGCCGTCGAGGTCGTTGAGCGGCCACAGATCCATCATTCCGAAGCGCCGCGCATCGTTGAAGCGCAGGCACCAGCCATCCTCGGTCTCGAACACCAGGTGATCGTGCGTCTCCAGCGCCGCCGGCCTGCCTTCGCCGATCAGCATGCGCCCCGACATGCCGAGATGCGCCAGCACCGCGTTGCCGTCATCCAGCTCCCAGATCATGTATTTGGCGCGGCGGCGGATCGTCATGATGCGCCGCCCGGTCAGCTTGGCGGCGAACCCGGCCGGCAGCGGAAAGCGCAGATCCGGCCGCCGCTGCTCCACCCGGGTCAGGCGCTTGCCTTCCATCTTCATGGCAAGGCCCCGGCACACGGTCTCCACTTCAGGCAATTCGGGCACGAATGCTCCTTACGGCTCGCTGCCGCATTAGCCTCATCGCACCCTGTCTCGCAAGTGGCAAAGAACTCCCCGCAATCCCCTCCCCCGAGGCGGGGGAGGGTTAGGG
>DASZQC010000595.1:0-3224 GCA_035549815.1 Dongiaceae bacterium | reverse complement strand
CCTTATGAGGTCGATTGCAGCCGGCAAGGGTGCCGCTGTCGCCGGGGCATCACCGGCGCAACCGGTGGTAAGACGGCATATGCCAGCGTCCCTGCCCCGGCGATCGCGACCAGCCCGGCAATGAGGATTCGTGCCCCGCGTGCCATGGACCCGAAAAATGACCGAAAATCGTGGCGAAAACAGGGTCTACCTAGTCCTTCTGGGGAGTAGACCCACAGGACTGCACAAGGTAACATTTCCTGCAACCATTGTTCAGTGCAGGTCTTCCAGAATGGCGGGTGCCATTACCTGGGTCTTTGAATCGGACATTACCGACCGATTGGTCGACCCAAGTGAAATCACCTCTTCGACGGTCAAGCGCATGGCCGACTATCTGGCCCGCAAGCGCGGCGCGCGGCCGATCTCGACGCGCGCCGATTTCGACCCCACGGAGGTGCGCGAGATGCTGCCCTATGTGGTCCTGGTCGACATCTATGATCATCCGATCCGGGTATTTTATCGCCTGGTCGGCACCCGCATCGCGGAGTTCTACGGCGAATTCACCGGCACCTGGATGCACGATCGGCCGATCAGCGAGGCCTATCGCGGCATCGCCGACCGCGTCTATCGCACGCTGATCGAGACCAAGGCGCCGGTCTATGGGATCACCGAGATGCGCACGCGCTTCGATGCGCTGGTGTCCTATGAATGGGGCTATTTCCCGCTGTCGAGCGATGGCGTGACGGTGACCGGCGGGCTGGAGATCGAATCGCCCGAACGCCGCGTCATCGGCGTTGCGCCGGGCCTGGCGGACACGTACCGGCGGCGCGGCTGAGCACGTCACGGCCCCGTTGGCGTCATATGCACCTGGATGGTGAAGTGCGCCGCGTCGTTGCGCTGCGCGGCGTCGGCCGTCAGGTAGACATGAATCGTATAATTGCCGACCTCCGTCAGATCGCCTTCGAAGCGGTCGCCGTCTCTTGAGCCGACGAAAAACGCTTCCCCGGGCCTTCCTGGCGCCGCGAGATCGAAGTGATTGCCGGGATGGTCCGTGTCGAAGGTCACGATCGCGTGCTGTCCTGAGCCGATCCCGAACCTGTAATCCAGGCTCCGCGCCCCCCGAACATTGTCGCTGATCGTGATGCGGCTTTCGCCGTTGACCATCTCCACGCGAAGTTCGCGGTTGTTGTTCGCCAGGGTCAGGCATGGCTGCGTGGTCGCGGCAACGGCCACCAGCAGCGCGCAGGCGGAACTGACTCTGGATCTCATGTGGCACCCGTCAGTCGCCGGTCGGCAGCATGAAAGTGAAGGTCACCCGCCCGCCAAGCCCGCCGCCGAGCGGCTGGGCCTTGATCTTGACCGACTTGCCGATCGGGAAATTGACCGGCCCGCCCCGCTCCTCGCGCGCGCTGCCTTCGGCCGGCTCCGCTTCGGCCGCCAGCGGCTGGGCTTCGGCCGTGACATCCGTATAGGACGGCTCGCTGAACGTCAGATCGAAATTGGCGTCGTTCTTGCGCGCGTCGGCCGGCGGCAGGCGATCGGCCAAAGGATCGAATGACGGGGGATCGAACGGTGGCGCCGCCTCCGGCGTCGCGCTGGAACGATCGCGGGCCGCCACCACGGGCTGGAATGTCGGCCGGGCGTTCCATTTGAAACCGCCGCCGACCTTACGAACATCCGAGGGCGCCGGCGGCAAAGTGGTGTTCGCGGCAAGATCCCAGGATGCGGCCGGACTCACCGGCGCCGCGGCGTGACGGCCATCTGGCAGAACAACAGCACCGCCATGTTCATCGGCGGCGTTGACGCGGACCAACTCGGCCATCTGATGATGGAGCTGTTGCGCGAGCGCATCGTCCTCGGCATGGACGGGCGCGCAATGGACCAACCCCGCAAACGCGAGGGGCAATGCACCGACAGCAAAAGAAGTGGCTGCAGATAACATCGTGTTTTCCCCAGGTTGTTCCGGATCTGCTGTCCGGCATCAACGCGACGAAAACCCTATCCCCGATGACCTACACGTTATAGTAAGCGCCCTTTGCGACCGATACGCAATAGCCGGATGGATGAGGCCGGCAAAGTTTCCTCGTCGCCTAGCTCTGCACCCGCTTCACCGCGGCGCGCCAGCCGGAATAAAGCTGATTGCGCAGGTCGTCCTTCATCGCCGGACGAAAGACGCGGTCGCTCTGCCAGTTGCCGGCGATTTCGGCGGTGTTCGCGAACAGGCCGACGCCGAGCGCGGCGCAGGCCGCGGCCCCAGCCGCCGTCGTCTCGGTGACGACGGGGCGCTCCACCGGCACGTTCAGGATGTCGGCCAGGAACTGCATCACCCAGTCGTTGCGCACCATGCCGCCATCGACGCGCAGCTTGCTGGTGGCGCTGCCGGCGTCGCCGGCCATGGCCTCCATCAGGTCGCGGGTCTGGTAGCAGACGGCCTCCAGCGCGGAACGCACGATCTCGGCAATGCCGGTGTCGCGGGTCAGGCCCAGGATGGCGCCGCGCGCGCTGGGATCCCAATAAGGCGCGCCAAGGCCGGTGAAGGCCGGCACCAGATAGACGCCATTGGTGCCGGCGACGGAGCGCGCCAGCGCCTCGGTCTCGCCCGCCTGCTGGATCAGCTTCAAGCCGTCGCGCAGCCATTGCACCGCCGCGCCGGCGACGAAGATGCTGCCCTCGATCGCATAGGCAAGGTCGCCCTTGATCTTGTAGCCCACGGTGGTCAGCAGGCGATTCTTCGACGTGACCGCCTTGCCGCCGGTGTTGAGCAAGGCAAAGCAGCCGGTGCCGTAGGTACTCGTGATCATGCCGGGCTGGAAGCAGGCCTGTCCGATCAGCGCCGCCTGCTGGTCGCCGGCCACGCCGCGGATCGGCAGCGCGACGCCCAACGTCTCCTTGCTGCTGCTGCCGAAATCGTCGGCGCATTCCTTGACCTTGGGCAGCATGCTCTTCGGCACGTTGAACAGCTTCAGCAGCTCCTCGTCCCAATCCATGTCGTGGATGTTGAACAGCATGGTGCGCGAGGCGTTGGTGACGTCGGTCGCATGCACCTTGCCGCCGGTCAGGCGCCAGAGCAGGAAAGAATCGATCGTGCCCATCGCCAGCTCGCCGCGATCGGCGGCTTCCTGCGCGCCGGACACGTTGTCCAGGAACCAGCGCACCTTGGTGGCGGAGAAATAGGAATCGATCAGCAGGCCGGTCTTGGCCTGGATCTTCGGCTCCCAGCCTTCGTCGATCAACTTGCGGCACAA
>DASZQC010000594.1:0-1707 GCA_035549815.1 Dongiaceae bacterium | reverse complement strand
ATGATCGACTGGAAGCCCTAGTGGCGAAGCCCGCCACGCTCTCCGGACGCTGTTATTGCGGCGCCGTCCGCTACAAGGTCGCGGATCAGTTCGCCTACGCGCTGAACTGCCATTGCTCGCAATGCCGCCGCGTGACCGGATCAGCCTTCAAGCCTTTTGCCGGCATCGAGAGCCGGAAACTGAAACTGACCAAGGGCAAAGGCGACCTGCTGATCGTTGGCGAGGAAACCTGTCACGACGCGCACTGCAAGCGTTGCGGCTCCCTGCTCTATTCCATCGTGCGCGATGGTGCCTATGCGCATGTGACGCTGGGAACTCTGATTGACGCGCCGTCCATCCGGCCGAGCGCGCACATCTTCGTCGGCTCCAAGGCGCCGTGGTTCACGATCACCGATAAGCTGCCTCAGTATGAGGAGCATGTCGGCGGCAAAGTCCTCAAGAAGAAGCGCTAGGCGGCCATCAGTTCCGACATCGCCTTGGCGTAGGCGCGGCCCGCGGCTTCTTCGCCGGCGTGGTGGCGATCCTTCACCTGCCATTTTCCGCCGACCATCACATCCTTGACCCAGGCATCGCTGCCGCCGAACAGCCAGCGGGCCAGCAGCTTGTCCGATGCTACGTGCGCCAGCATCGCCTGCGATCCGTCGAGCACGATCAAATCCGCGCGCTTGCCGACCGCGATGGTGCCGATCTGCTTGCCGAGCGCCTGCGCGCCGCCGGCGGTCGTCGCGGCGAACAGGGTTTCCGCCACCTCGGCTTTTCCGCCGGCACTGAGTCGGTTGCGCCGCTCGTGCTTCAGCCGCTGGCCATACTCCAGCCAGCGCAGTTCCTCGAGCGCGCTGACAGAGACGTGCGAGTCCGAGCCGACGCCGAAACGACCCCTCGCCGCCAGGTATTCCTGCGCGGGGAACAGGCCGTCACCGAGATTGGCCTCGGTCGTCGGGCACAGTCCGACCACCGCGCAGCTTTTCGCCATGCTTTGCACTTCGTCCGGCGTCACATGGGTGGCGTGGATCAGGCACCAGCGCTCATCCACCGGTGCATTGTTGTAGAGCCATTGCACCGGCCGCTGGTTGGACCAGGCGAGGCAATCTTCCACTTCCTTGGTCTGCTCGGCGATGTGAATATGAACCGGCCGCTTCGATCCCGAGTGCGCGCCCAACACCGCGGCGATATCCGCCGCCGTCGCCGCGCGTAGCGAATGGAAGCACAGGCCCCAATCGGCGCCGATCTTCGCCGTCGCCTGCGCCGCGCCTTCAAGCAGCTTCAAATACGAGTCCACGTCGTTGCGGAAACGGAGCTGCTTCTCCGCCAGCGGCTTCGCGCCAAAGCCGCCATGGGCGTAGAAAGTCGGTAACAAGGTGAGGCCGATGCCGGACGATTGCGCCGCCGCGGCGATGCGCTCCGACATTTCCGGCAGCGAGGCGTAATGCTTGCCGCCCGGTTGATGGTGCAGATAGTGGAATTCCGCGACCGAGGTGTAACCGCCTTTCAGCATCTCGATATAGAGATGCGTGGCGATGGCTTGCGCCTGCTCCGGCGTCAGGCGCCCGACCAGACGATACATCAGCTCGCGCCAGGTCCAGAAGCTGTCCTCGGGGTTCAACGCCTCTTCCGCCAGGCCGGCCATGGCGCGCTGGAAGGCGTGCGAGTGCAAATTCGGCATGCCGGGCAGCAGTGGGCCGGCCACGGCCTCGTCACCCGATTGTC
>DASZQC010000593.1:0-5436 GCA_035549815.1 Dongiaceae bacterium | reverse complement strand
GCCATTCTTTTGAAAGGGACCGTCAGCAATCTGTCAGGAAACTTACCGGGAGCCTTCGGGCCTGTCCAGGCGCATCCCGGGGGCTTTCCCGCGCATTCCCAAGCCCCTGCGATGTCGCCCGGCGGCGCCGGCTGGTCCGACGCAACCCTGTGATATGATACGGAGTTTCTCGATCGCGCCATCCTGCGGCGCTTGACCGGACCCGAGTCTTTCAGGGACGAATGGCGCCATGTTGTCGGTCCGCCATCTGGTGTTCGACTATCCCGGCCACCGGGCGCTGGACGACGTGTCGTTTCGCGTCGAGCCCAAGAGCATCACCGCCCTGGTCGGGCCGAATGGTGCCGGCAAGTCCACCCTGCTGCGCTGCTGCGCGGCGCTCGACCGCCCCTTTGCCGGGATCGTGGAACTGGACGGCTACGACATCCATGAGAAGCCGCGCCTGGCGCATCGGCGCATGGGCTTCCTGCCGGATTTCTACGGCCTCTATGACGAGCTGACCGTCCGCCAGTGCCTGACCTATCGCGCCGCCGCGGTGGGCCTGCCGCGCGGCCAATGGCCGGAGCGCGTGCGCCTGGCGGCCGAGCGCATGGAGATCATGGACCGGCTGAACGACAAGGCCGGCGCCCTGTCGCGCGGCCTGCGCCAGCGCCTGGCCATTGCCCAGGCCATCATCCATGAGCCGGCGTTGCTGCTCCTCGATGAACCGGCCTCGGGATTGGACCCGGAGGCGCGCATGGGCCTGTCCGCGGTGCTGCGGGCTTTGCGCGACAAGGGCATGACCATCATCGTCTCCTCGCACATCCTGGCGGAGCTCGAGGATTACTCGACCCACATGCTGGTGATCCGGGAGGGCAAGATCCTGCATCACCGCGCGCTCGATCCCTTGTCCAAGCAGCGCGTGCGCATCCGGGTCGAGGTGGCGGGCGGCGAGCACAAGCTGGTGGAGGTGCTGAGCCACGAAGGCGGAGTCACCGAGCTGACCCTGATCGGCTCCGCCTGCACCTTCGAATATCCGGCCAGCGCCGTGTCGCGCCATACCCTGCTGAAGCACCTCATGAATGCCGACCTGCATGTGGTCGAGTTCAAGATCGACGAGGAGGGGCTGCAGGAAGCCTACCTGGAACAGGTCCGCGCCGCCGAGGCTGCGCGCGGCCTGCCGCAAGGGATTAGACCGGTGGGCATCAAACCGGGAGATACCCGGCCATGATGTCCTTCAACCCCGAGCTTCAGCGCAATGTCTGGCTGCAGATGAGCTGGAGCCGCCTGGTGGTGGCGCCGCTGCTGATCGGCATCCTGATGGCGTCGGTGATCGCCACGGTGGAGCCGCCGGCCGCTGTGATGGCGGAAGCGGCGCGCTGGTTCTTCGTCATCTTCATGGGCTTCTGGAGCACGCGCCGCGTCGCGGATTCGCTGGCCGAGGAGATCGGCGGCGGCACCTGGGAAGGCCAGCGCATGTCGGGCCTGTCCGCCTGGTCGATGATGTGGGGAAAGCTGTTCGGCGGCGCGATCTTCCCCTGGTATTGCGGGCTGATCTGCCTGGGCGTGATGGTCTGGTACGGATTGAAGGCGCCGCCCGCCGATCTGCGCCTGCCGGTGTGGCACCAGGTTGCGACCCTGCTGGTCGGCGCGATACTGGCCCAGGCGACATCGCTGACCGTCGCGCTGGTGCTGCTGCGCAAGGTGCAGTTCCGCCGGCGCCTGACGGTGACCATGGCGCAGATCGCCGGGCTCCTGGTTTTCGCGCTCGCCTTGATGTGGGACTACAACGTCCAGCCGGCCGCCGCCGATGGCGGCCAGATCACTTGGTACGACCGGACCTTCGACGGCTGGATCTTCTACATCGTCTCCCTTGCGGTCTTCGCGCTCTGGGCCCTGCTGGCGGTGCTGCGCCTGATGTCGCTGGAGCTGCTCTATGCCACGCGGCCCTGGGCCTGGGCCCTGTTCGTCCTGTTCGTGATGGGCTATGCGGCGGGCTTCCACGTCGCCGACGTGATCAGCATGCAGGTGCTGTCCTGGCGCCTGTTCGTGGCCTATCTCATGGCGGGCAGCCTGACCTATGTCGGCTTCTTCGCGGAGGCCAAGGATCCGGTGCGCTATCGCTGGGGCCTGGCGCGGTTCGGCGCCATGCAATGGTGGCGGGCCCTGGAATTCATGCCGTGGTGGCTGATCTCCTACATCCTCGCCGTCATCGCCGGGGCCGCCGCGATCTGGTCCGTCGCCCTGGGCGGGCAGCTTGCCGCGGAACAGACCTTGACGCTGGAGCTGGAGCGTTATGCGAGCTGGGCGGCGCTCGGGCCGATCACCTACCGCATCGCCGCGGCCTTGCTGTTCCTGTTGCGCGACATGCTGTTCCTGCTGTGGCTGAATTTCAGCCGCACCCGCAATCGCGCCGATCTGTCCGGCCTGGTGATCCTGGTCATCCTCTATGTGCCGCTGCCGATGCTGCTGACCGCTGCCGGGCTGGTGCAGTTCCTGCCGGCCGTGGCGCCGATCGCCGTCAGCAGCATCTTAGCCATCGCCTGGCCCGCGTTGGAGGCGCTGGTCATGGCGATCCTGCTCTATCTGCGCTGGCGCAAGGCCGCCCGCATCGAGATCGTCGACGACCACGACGAACCGACGATGACGCGCCCATCCTGAGCGTCATTTCGCATCGTGAAAGATGATGCCCAGCGTGTGCCGGGTGCCGGAGCGCAGGCGGCTGACGCCGTGGCGCATGTTCACGCGATAGACGCCGCGCGTTCCCTGCACCGGGCGATGATGCACCGGAAAGATCACGCCTTCGCCGCGTTTCAGCGGCACCACCTCGCCGCGCGACTGCATGCGCGGGCGCTGCTCGGTCAGCAGGAACTCGCCGCCGGTGAAATCGCACTCCGGCTCCGACAGCAGGATGGCGAGCTGCAGCGGGAAGACGTGCTCGCCGTACAGGTCCTGGTGCAGGCAATTGTAGTCGCCGGCCTGGTAGCTCAGCAGCAGCGGCGTCGGCTTGCTCTGGCCGCCCTTGCGGCAGCGAGCGAGGAAGGCGTCATGACGGTCGGGAAAGCGCTGGTCGATCCCCAGCATCTCGTTCCAGCGATTGGCGAGGCGGGCCAGCGGCGGATAGAAGGCGGCGCGCAGCTCCGCGATGAGATCGGGCAGGGGATAGGTGAAATACTTGTATTCGCCCTTGCCGAAGCCGTGCCGCGCCATCACCACGCGGCTGCGGAACAAAGCCTCGTCGGCATAGGAGGCGCTCAGCGCTTTGCACTCCGCGGCGCTTAGCAGCAGTCCGGTGATGGCGCAGCCGTATGAATCGAGATCGCCGGCGATGCGCTCCCAATCCAGGGCCGCCGTGCGGCTGGACTCGCCTCCTTCAGATTTTGCCGTACGCGGCATCGTGCTGCTCCTTTTCCTGCGGTGCAGCATCCCAGCTCGGCCCCGGCGAAACACCCCGACCCTTGCGGAAACAAGACGGTCTAGACGATCGCCGCCGCCAAGTTTCGGCGCGAGAGCCATTCGTGATCGAGGATGCCCTCGGCAATGCGCTCCACTTCGACGGTGGTCCGGACGTTTTGAAAGTGCCGGTCCGGCGATTCGTCGAAAGCTATGCTGAGCTCGCCGCCGCCGCTGGCAAGAATCCGCACCGGCGGTTGGGCAAGGCCAAGTCGCGCGGCGATCAGTGCGATGGCGGTGGCGCCGGTGCCGCAGGACAGGGTTTCCGCTTCCACACCGCGCTCATAGGTGCGCATGCGGTACGTGTTGTTGGCGATCTTGCCTGCCCAGTTCACGTTACAGCCGCGCGGGAACAGCGCGTGATGACGAATCTCTGGCCCCAAGCCGCCGACATTCACTGGTGCCACATCGTCGACGAAGATCACCACGTGCGGCACGCCGGTATCGATGTAGTGGCCGGTCAGCATGCCTTCGCTGGTCGGGATGGAGAGATGCAGGCGCTCATCCTTCGGATCGACCATCGTCATGGTGACGCGCCAGCCGTTGAGATCGGCGCCGACTTCGCCTGCATCGGTATCGAGGATGGCGTGGCCGCCGCTGAACAGGCCCAGTTCCCAGGCGCGCCGCACCGCGCAACCGGCGCCATTGCCGCACATTTCGCCGTCATTGCCGTCGGCATTGACGTAAGTCATGCCGACATGGCTGGACCCGCCGCCGGCCAACAGCACCAGCCCATCGCCGCCCAGGCCGCGCCGCCGGTCGCACAGGCCCAGCGCCAAAGCGCGGCGATGCGGACGCAGCTTTCCGGCGCGGTCGTCGATCACCACGAAATCGTTGCCGCTGCCATGCATGCGCGCGAATGGGATCATCGTCCCGATTTTCCTATGTAACTTATGGAATACCAATTCGAACCGATTGTGCGGCCGCGATCGGCGCCGTTCTCAATTATGCGCGCCTTGCGCGCGGCGTCCAGCGCCGATAGGTTTGAATTGGTTGCCGATGGGCAGCACCGGAACAAGGCGCCCGTTTTAAGGTGCCGGCCGGTCGAATGGGGCAGGCAGGGCAGGCAGTTGGTCGCACCACAGACGGCCAGGGCAGTCGCGTTGTTGTCGCCGGCGATGGTGTCGCTGGCGCTGTTCCTCGTCGCGCCGATCGTCTTCATCTTCCTCTATTCCTTCTGGCTGCGCACCGCCGAGGGGCTCGACGTGCCGGCTTTCCAGTTCGGCAACTGGATCGCCGTGCTCCAGGATCGCTATTACTGGATGGGTCTCTACAGCACCTTCAAGACATCTCTTGTCACCACGCTCGTCTGCGCTGTGATCGGCTATCCGACGGCTTATTTCCTGGCGCGCATCCGCTTCGGCAACAAGGCGCTGCTGTTGTTCCTGTTGTTCCTGCCCTTCTGGATCTCCTACATCATCCGCACCATGGCCTGGATCAGCGTGCTGGGAAAGACCGGCGCCGTGAACAGCGTGCTGATGTCCTTGGGCATCGTCAGCGAGCCGCTGAAGATGCTCTACAACGAATTCTCCGTGGTCATGGGCCTGGTCTATTTCCTGGTCCCCTACATGATCATCAACATCTATGTCAGCCTGGACGGCATCGACCGGAATCTCGAAGCTTCGGCGCGTACGCTCGGCTGCTCCGCGTGGCAGGCCTTCCGCGAAGTCACTTTGCCGCTGTCGCTGCCGGGCCTCGGCGCGGGCTGCATGCTGTGCTTCGTGCTGGCGGCGGGCTCCTATGTCACGCCGCGCCTGCTGGGCGGGCCGGATTCGCTGTTCTTCCCCGACCTGATCTACGAGGCGATCATCTCGCAGCTCGACTGGCCGACGGGCGCCGTGCTGTCGGTGATCCTGCTCATTTCCCTGGGGCTGGTGGTCGCGGTCTATAACCGCTTCATGAGCCTCAGCGACATCTATCAGAGCTTCACGCGATGAGCAGCACGCTGGACTCAAGATTGGCCTTCTGGCTGCTCGGCCTCGTCTCGGTCGGCGTCTATATCTTCCA
>DASZQC010000592.1:0-10254 GCA_035549815.1 Dongiaceae bacterium | reverse complement strand
TTCGTCCTGACCTGGGGCGGGTTCGATCGCCTGAGCGAGGCCGCCGATTCCGCGACGCGGGCAAAGGTCATTCCGACCGGCTGTCCCAAGAGCCGCGTGCGGGCAGAGGATGCGGCGGATTTTCCGCTGGCAGGCCGGCGTTTCATCGCCGTGTTCGAGAACCTGCATTGGCGGCGCTACAGCAACAGCTATCGCAATCGGTTCGTAGAAGACCTGGTCGAAGCGGCCCGGGCGGCGCCAGATCTTGTTTTTGCGCTGAAGCCGCATATGGGCGGCCGTTGGTTCACCAGGACCAACGCCCAGCGGTCCCTGCCGGACAATCTGATCGTCGCCGACCCGGGCCTCCCGCAATGGCGCCGTTTCTCCGCCGACAGTTTCCTGGCGCATGCGGCCGGCGTGATCACGACGCCATCGACCATCGCCCTGGATGCCGCACGCTACGATTTGCCCACGGCGCTCGTTGGTTACGGAATTGCGGCGGAGAACTACGCGCCCTTATTCCGAATCGACGCGATGTCGGACTGGGGTGTCTTCCTGGAGCAGGTGCGGACCGGCAGCCACGATAGGACCAAGGTGCGGCAGTTCCACGATGCGGCCGTGCTGCCGGGGGACGCGGTGGCGCGGACCTTGGAGGCCATACGCCTGGCGGCGGGTGGTCATTCCCGGGAGGAAATCCTGGCGGTTCTGCAGCCGGAAAATCGGGCCGTGCCGGCCTAGTTCGGGTGGCTTGTATCCGCCGTTCGCTTGGATTAAGGCTGAGCCATGGACGGACGACGGGGACGGGTCGGCACGTCCGCGCCAGCGCCGAAGCAAGGTCAGGTTGGGAAGCGCGATCATGGGGCCAGTCATCAATTGCGCCGTCTATGAAGGCGGCCTGAAGGTCCGCGATCTGGACATCAACAATCCCGAGGAAATGAAGATAACGCCGGGTCGCGTTATCTGGATCGGCCTGCATGAGCCGAGCCAGGAATTGCTGCTGCAGCTCCAGAAGAAATTCGGCTTGCATGAACTGGCGATCGAGGATGCCTACAAGGCGCATCAGCGGCCGAAGATCGAGATTTATGGCGAGACCCTGTTCGTCGCCATGAAAACGTTCCAGCGCGTCGGCCATGATTTCGCCATGGGCGAGACCTGCATGTTCGTCGGGCGCGGCTATGTCATCACCGTGCGTCACGGCGCATCGCGTTCCTATTCGGCGGTGCGGTCGCGCTGCGAGAACTCGCCCAACATGCTGCGGCACGGCGAGGACTTCATCCTCTATGCCCTGATGGATTTCATTGTCGACAATTACTTCCCGGCGGTAGACGAACTCGAAGAGCGCATCGAGGAACTGGAAGAATCGCTGTTCAGCCCGGTCAATGATCGCGACGAACTTGCGGAAATTTCGACCGTTCGCCGCGAGCTGACCGAGCTGCGCCACGCCGTGGCGCCGCTGCCCGACATCTGCCAACGGTTGATGCGGTTTGACGTACCGGTCATCGATCCGCACTCACACCCTTATTTCCGCGACGTATACGACCACTGCGTGATCCTGCTGGACCGAATCGAGCAGTTGCGGGAGGGCGTGAAGACCGTGGTGGAAACCAAGATGCTGCTATCGAGCCAGCGGCAGAACGAGGTGATGCGGATGCTGGCGGCATGGGCCGCGATGCTGGCGGTGCCAACCGCGATCGCCGGCATCTATGGCATGAATTTCAGTAACATGCCGGAGCTGACCTGGCGCTACGGCTATTTCTTCATCCTGGGATTGATCGCCGTCATTTGCGGCGTGTTGTTCTGGCGCTTCAAGAAAGCCGGCTGGCTGTAGGCCCTACATAAAGAACGGCACCAGGGTCGAGATCAGGCTGTTCAGCGCTTCCCATTTCTTCGGCGGCGATTTCAGCAGGCTGTCCTTGTAGTAGACCTTGTGGAAGTCGATGGGCCTGGTGGTCTTCCCCTCGGCGACGTCGTAGGCCTTGATCATCTCGTTGGCGATGGCGGCGTAGCCGACGGCCGACGGATGCATGTTGTCCAGGCCGGCGATGCCGCCCTGGAACTTCAGCGGCGACGAAGCAAAGGGCAGGTTGGTGATGCGCTTCACCAGCTTGCCGCCCTTCCTGATCTCGATGGCGCGGGCGTCGCCGTAATGCTTGCTGTCGTAGGCCTCGATGCCGGTATAGAGATCGACGCTGACCAGTTTGATTGGCGTGCCGGCGAGCTCCGCCTGGATCGCCTTCACCGCCTCGTCGTTGGTCGTCTTGATCACGGAATCATAGGCCTTCATGGCGGCCGGGGTAACAGGTGCACGTAGCGCTACCTTGGTCGAGTATTCCTTGTAGTACTTACCGTTCAGCGCCTTGCGCGTGGCGTTGTTGATGAAATCCTCGTCCTGATAGGGCGCGAGATTGGGAACCGCGCGCGGCCGGATCAGCGTGTTGAAATAGAGGAACTTGAGGTCGTTGCGGACGTTTGCCGCCAGAAACTGGCCGAGGCGCCGCGCCTGCCGCACGATCTCCTGCGCGCCGAGGCAACTCAGATACTCAAGGTCGTTGGTGTCGTACGCGCCGAGCATGCCGAAGCGGAACAGGCCTTCGTTGGCGCCGATATTGACCAGCAGCCGTTCCGGCAGGCGCGAGGCGACCTGGTCCAGCTGGGAAAGCTGCGAGGTCTCGGCGAAGGCGGAGCCGGCGCTGGGATCGAGCAGGAAGGAATCGTTGATGCTGAACCAGAGCCGCGCGGCGGCGCCGAGGTCCAGATTGTCCGAAGCCTGCATCTGCGCGAAATTGTCCAAGGCTTCCTGGCGCGCATCGCCGCCACGGCGGTCGAACAGGTCCGACCAGTCGGCGCCGGCGCAGGAGATGTTGTCGAAGAAGATCGGCTTGGCCTTGGGCTTGGCGTTCAGCCAGGCCTTGGCGTTCTTGGCGATCGCCGATCGCAGGCTGAACAGGGAGACGATGCCCTGCCGCGCCAGATCCTCCAGATCGAACAGGACCTCGCGCGGATAGACCGGGCGATTGAAGGGCAGGCCGGTCGCCTCGACAAATTGCTGGACCGGCGAGAGCGCCGCGATCTCGTCATTGATCGTCAGCGAGCGGACGCCGTTAGACATGGAATCGCCGATCGCCATGACCGGCGGACGCATGGCGCCCTTCAGCGCCAGATGATTGGGCGGCAGGATCATGAATATATCTCCCCCACCACGCCGCGGCCCTCACTGCGGGCGGTTGTCAAAACACTGTAACCGCCGCGGCGCGAGGCGGCAATCCGGTGATCCCCGAGTCGCGACTCAGATATTCCGGTTGAGCACGATGGAGGTGGTGAGGTCGGCGACCGACTCGTGCGCGGAAATCCGGTCGCGGATTGCATTGACCTCGTCCGTGCTGGAGGCGGACAGCTCGACCAGGAGATCGACATCGCCGGTCAGGGAGACGCAGGAGCGCACGCCGGGCATGGTGCGCAATGCCTCGATCAGATCCAGCGCCGGCGTGCGCTTGAGGCGAACGAACAGGTACGCTGCGACACCGAAGGCAGGCGCCGCAATCTCCGCCCGGTAGCCGCGGATGATGCCATCGGCCTCCAGCCGGGACAGCCGGTCGCGCAGCGAGGATCGCGCCAGGCCGACCTTTGCCGCCAGCGTCTTCAGGGGCAGGCGCGCATCCTGCCGCAGCAGGTCGAGGATCTTGCGGTCCTTGTCGTCCAGGGTGCGCAGCGGGGAGATCAAAGTGGCGGTCCAAAGGTGCAAAAGGGCGGTTGCATTAGGCGCCTCAACCTTAGCAGATTAGGCGTCTGGTCAATGGGTTGCCTTGCCCCTGTCGAGCGGGTGGCGACCCGGTTCGCGGAGTTCTCTCGCATGTCGGTCCTCACTACCTTGCCGCCGGCCTTTTCCCTGGAAGAGGCGGCCGACGCCGCCCGCGAGCTTTACGGCCTGACCGGGACGCTGATGCCGCTCGACAGCGAACGCGACCAGAATTTCCGCCTGACCGAGGCGAACGGAACCGGCTGGGTGCTGAAGATCGCCAATGCGGCGGAGGGATTCGAGGCGCTGGATTTCCAGGCAGCCTTGTTGCGTCACGCCCGGGCGGTCGATGGCGAGTTGCCACTGCCGCATCTGCGCGCAACGCGGGACGGCGAGCAACTGGGGCACGTCCGCAGCCGGGCGGGCCAGGAGCATTTCGTGCGCGTGGTGAGCTGGCTGCCGGGCCGGCTCTATTCCAGTTGCCAGCGGACACCGGAGTTGCTGCACAGCCTGGGCGAGACGCTGGGGCGGCTCGACAAGGCGCTGCAGGGATTCGGCCATGCCGGCGCGCATCGCGTATTCGACTGGGACATCAAGCAGGCTGGCCGGTCGCAGGAGCGATTGCGCTTCATCGATGATGGGGCGCAGCGCGGCATCCTGGAGCATTTCCTGGAGCGGTTCGAGACCAGCATCGCGCCGCGCCTGGCGCGGGTCCGGGCCCAGGTGATCCATGGCGACGCCAATGACAACAATCTGCTGGTGGATGGCGAAGTCGGACGGCGCATCACCGGCCTGATCGATTTGGGCGATGCGATCCACAGCGCCACGATCGGCGAGCTGGCGGTGGCCTGCGCCTACGCGATCCTGGAACAGGATGCGCCGATCGACGTGGCCGGCAGAATCGCCGCCGCCTATCACCGCGTGTTTCCGCTGCAGTCGGATGAATTGGACCTGCTGTTCGACCTGATCGCCATGCGGCTGGTGACCAGCGTGACCCTGTCGGCCTCAAGGCGGGAGCGGGCGAAGGACAACGCCTATCTGAACATCAGCGAGGCGCCGGCCTGGGTGGCCCTGGCGCGGCTGCGGGCGATGGACCCGATGCTGGCGACCGGGTTGTTGCGTCATGCCTGCGGGCTGGAGGCGGCGCCGGGCGCGCGGCGCGTGGTGGCCTGGCTGGAAGACAACGGGGGAAAGCTGGCTTCGGTGCTGGACCAGCCTCCCGCGCGTCTTGCCAAGGCGATCGTGCCGTTCGGCGACCCGGCGCATCCGATCGCCCAGGTCTCCGCCGCGCGACAGCCCGACCAGGCCGAGGCGCTGTGGCGCGAGATCGCCGCGAAGAATGGGATCGAGCTCGGCATTGGACCGTGGTGCGAGGATCGGCCGGTCTATTCATCGGATGCCTTCCGGTCGGTGTTCGCGCCGGGGTTGCGGCGGTCGTTGCATCTGGGGCTGGATCTGTTCGCCCCGGCCCGCACGGCGGTGCGCACGCCGCTGGACGCCACGGTCGTTGACATGTTCGAGACCGATGTGCCGCTCGATTACGGCCATGCCGTGCTGCTGCGCCACGAGCCGGAGCCGGGGCTGGCATTCCATTCCCTATGGGGCCATCTGTCCGCGCAGACCCTGCGCGAACGCAAGGTCGGCGAGACATTGAAGGCGGGTCAGGTCATCGGCTGGATGGGTCCGCCGGCGGAGAACGGAAACTGGCAGCCGCATGTGCATATCCAGTTGATCGCGTTTCCGCTGACCAGCGCCGACGTGATCGGCGCGGGCGAGGCGGCCTATCGCGACGTGTGGGCGGAGCTGTTTCCGAACCCGGTCTCCTTCGCCGGATTACCCCCGGAAGCCCTGGCGCGGAGCGGGCGCGGCAAGGACGAGCTGCTGAAGACGCGCAAGGCGAAGCTGATCCGCAATCTCAGCATTTCCTATCGCAAGCCGCTGAAGATCGTGCGGGGCGAGGGCGTGTGGCTGATCGACGACAGCGGGCGCGCCTATCTCGATTGCTACAACAACGTCGCGCAACTGGGCCACGCCAATCCGGAGATCGTCGAGGTGATGGCGCGGCAGGCGCGCAGGCTCAACACCAATACGCGCTACCTGCATGACAACATCATCGCCTATGCCGAGGCGCTGACCGCCACCCTGCCGGGCAAGCTGACGGTTGCGGCCTTCACTTGCACCGGCAGCGAAGCGAACGATCTGGCGCTGCGCATGGCTCGCACGGTGACCGGTGCGCGCGACGTGATCACGATGGACTGGGCCTATCACGGCCATACCCAGGCGCTGATCGATGTCAGCCCCTACAAATACAAACGCAAGGGCGGCAAGGGGCGACCGGAGACGACCTGGGAAGTGCCCCTGCCGGACGCTTATCGCGCGCCGGCGGACTGGCCGCGCGCCGAGATCGGCAAGCGTTACGCCGCGGCGGTCGGCGAGGCGGCGGCGCAGATCGCAAAGGCCGGGCGCAAGCCGGCGGCCTTCATCGCGGAATCGCTGCCGAGCTCGGCGGGGCAGATCGTGTTGCCTGACGGCTATCTGAAGGCGGCGCACGAAGCGGCACGCAAGGCCGGCGCCATCGTCATCGCAGACGAAGTGCAGATCGGCTTCGGCCGCGTGGGGTCGCACCTGTGGGCCTTCGAGACCCAGGATGCGGTGCCGGACATCGTCACCATGGGCAAGCCGATCGGCAACGGGCACCCGATGGCGGCCATGGAGACGACGGAAGAGATCGCCGACGCCTTCGCCAACGGTATGGAATATTTCAATACCTTCGGCGGCAATCCGGTGTCCTGCGCCGTCGGCCTCAAGGTGCTGGAGATCATCGAGCGAGATCGTCTCAAGCAGAATGCGGTGGAGATCGGCGATTACCTGCTGGGCCGGATGCGCGGCTTGATGGACCGGCATGAAGTGATCGGCGACGTGCGCGGCCTGGGCCTGATGCTGGGGATCGACCTGGTCAAGGATCGCAAGAGCAAGGAGCCGGCGACGGAACGCGCCGGCCGCGTCGTGGAGCGCTGCCGCGAGCTGGGCGTGTTGATGGGGACCGACGGACCCTATGACAATGTGATCAAGATGCGCCCGGCGCTGATCTTCACGCGCGCCAATGCAGACCTTCTGATGGATGTTCTAGCGCAGGCCTTTGCCGATACGGAAGCCTGACCTAGACGATCTTGCCTTCGAAGGGGTTGCGGCCCTGCTTATCCTCGATCTCCACCACCCAGAGATCGGGGTCGCGTTTCACCTGGCGCTCGATATAGGTGCCGGCGTCGGCTTCGCTCATCGCGGCGCCTTGCTGCACGCCGAGCCACGCGACCTTGCCGTCCGTGTCGCGGGTCTGATTGAGCAGCTTGAACGTGCCGTCCAGCAGGTTGAGCTTCACGATGACGGCGCCGCCCCAGGCATCGCCCTTGCGCAGCACGGCGGCGAACAAGCCCTGATCGTTGCAGCGCCGCAGATGGGCGCTGACCCAGAGTTCGGTCGAGAGGCGACCGTCAGTCGTCATTTTTGCGCGGCGAGGGCGGCCGCGCGGATCTGCGACAGAGTCTGGCGCGGGGTCAGCACCTCGGCGCTGAGCCGGATCTCGATCAGCGACGGCTTGCCGGCCTTGGCGCAGCGGTCGAAGGCAAGGGCGAAATCGGCGGTCTTTTCCACCAGCTCGCCATGGGCGCCATAGGCCTTGGCCAGCGCGACAAAGTCCGGGTTCCGGAGATCGGTGCCGGACACGCGGCCGGGATAGGTGCGCTCCTGATGCATGCGGATGGTGCCGTAGGTGCCGTTGTTCACCACGACGAAGATGACCGGCAAGTCATACTGAACCGCTGTTGCCAGCTCCTGCCCATTCATCATGTAGCAGCCATCACCGTTGAAGGAGACAACCATGAGGCCCGGTGCGACGCTCTTCGCGGCGATCGCCGACGGCACGCCATAGCCCATGGAGCCGTTGGTCGGCGCCAGCTGGGTGCGGAAGCGGCGATAGCGGTGGAAGCGATGCAGCCAGGTCGCGTAGTTGCCGGCGCCGTTGGTCATGATGGCGTCTTCGGGCAGGCGGCTCTCCAGCCAGGCCATGATCTCGCCCATCTGGACCGGGCCTTCGACTTGCGGCGGCGTCGACCATTCGAGGTAGTCGGCGTGCGCGACCTTGGTCTCGGCGTCCCAAGCGCGGCTCGGGATCGGCGGCACCGCCTTCGCCATGGCGGCAAACTCTGCCATGCCGCTGTTGATGGCCAAGGCCGCCTGATAGACGCGGCCAAGCTCTTCGGCGCTGGCATGGACATGGATCAGCGGCTGCTGCGGCACAGGGATGCTGAGCAGCGTGTAGCCGGAGGTCGTCATTTCCCCTAAGCGCGCGCCGACGACCAGGAGCAGGTCGGCGTTCTTCACCCGCGCGGCCAGCTTCGGATTGATGCCGATGCCGACGTCGCCGGCATAGTTCGGATGCAGATTGTCGAACAGATCCTGGCAGCGGAAGGAACAGCCGGTCGGCAGGTTCATGGCTTCCGCGAAGGCGCGGATGTCGGCAACGGCCTGGGCCGACCAGCCGCCGCCGCCCAGCACCATCAGCGGCCGCTTGGCTTTCGACAGGCGATCGCGCAACTCCTGCATCTGCGCCGCGCTGGGAGAAGGCTGCGCCGGCTTGTAGCGGCCGGCATCGGCGACGCTGACGCGGTCGGTCAGCATGTCTTCGGGCAGCGCCAGCACGACCGGGCCGGGGCGGCCGTTGACGGCGCGATGAAAGGCCTGGCTGACATATTCCGGGATGCGCGCGGCGTCATCAATCTCGGCGACCCATTTCACCATCGGGCCGAACATGCGGCGGAAGTCGATCTCCTGGAATGCCTCGCGCTCGACCTGGTCGCGCGCCACCTGGCCGACGAACAGGATCATGGGTGTCGAATCCTGAAACGCGGTGTGCACGCCGATGGAAGCATTGGTGGCGCCGGGGCCGCGGGTGACGAAGCAGATGCCGGGACGGCCGGTCATCTTGCCATAGGCTTCGGCCATGTAGGCGGCGCCGCCTTCCTGGCGGCAGACGATCAGATTGATCTGGTCCTTGGCGTCGTGCAGCGCATCGAGCGCCGCAAGGTAGCTTTCGCCCGGCACGCAAAAGGCGGTGTCGACGCCGTGGATTTTCAGCGCGTCGATCAGGATCTGCCCGCCGCTGCGCAAATTGCTTCTGTCCGACATGAAGTGCCCCTTGATGACTGGCTTTCACATAGCCGAGCGCGCCGGGGACGGCAAGGAACGCGGCGGATAAGCCGCCGAGGCGACGCCAGATCGCCTCGGGAAACCCGGCAAAGCGGCGGCTTTCAGGCGGTTTGCAACTTCCCGGCAATCTGCCCGATGGCGCGGGTGCCGCTCATGAAGGCACCGCCGCAGGTGGCGACCATCGGCATGGCCACCGCTTCGCCGGCGAAGAACAGGCGGTCATCGACCGGCTGCGCCAGGATGTCGCGCGCACCGAAATGGCCCGGCTTGACGGCCGCGTAAGCGCCCAACACCCAGGGGTCGGTGTCCCAGGCGGAGACGATCGCGCGCGTGAAATGCTTGCGGACGCCGGCACCGAAGACCGAAACCGTGCGCTCCATCATGTAGTCGATGGCGGCGCTCTGGCCGGCGCGGGTCAGGTGGGTCGAGAAATTGCCGCCGGTCTGGCCGACAATGTAGTTGAAGCCGAAAGGCGGGATATAGATCGCCAGCGGCTCGGCATCGCCGTCGACGATCGTAAAGTTGCCTGGTGCATCGTCGAAGACGTCGCGATCGAAATGCAGGGCGATGCGGTTGGCCGAGCCCGGGAGGAAGCCGCCGATGGCGTCACGGGTCTTCGCCGGCAGGGCCGGCCGGAAACGGATCATACCGGACTGCAGGATGCCGATGGAGACGGTGATCAAAGTAGCGCGCGCCGTGATCTCGCCCTTGTTGGTGCGCACCGTGACGTGATCGCGGGCAGACCAATCGATTTCCTCGACGATCGTGTTCAGCGAGACGGACAGGTCGGCGCCGAGCTTGGCAACCAGGCGCCCGAATCCCTCCTTCACCGGCCAGTCGCTGCCTTCCATCGGATAGCTCGCGATATCCAGAGCGGACACCTGATCGGCCTCGGCGGCATTGATTACCGTAAAGACATGCGCAAAGGGGCGGAACCAGCGGCTCTCGGTGTCAATGGTTGACAAGGCATCGACGTCAGTGCCATGCGAGGCGGCGGCGAACCCTGCATAGGTGTTGCCGAAATAGGCTTCATATTCGGCGGATTCCGCGGCATCGGTCAGGCGCCCATCGATCCAGGCCCGGGTGGTGAAGAAGAAGCTGCGGTCGATGGTGAAGCCGAGCCGGTCGGCCTCCGGCACCAGCGGATTGGATTCCGCGAAATGCAGCCAGTGGCAGCCGAGATCGAACGGCACGCCGGGCGCAATATCCTCCGTGTAGGCGCGCCCGCCGATGCGGTGCGATGCCTCGACCAGGCGATAGCTGAGCCCCGCCTTCGCCGCGGCGCGCGCCGCGCCGATGCCGGCGGCACCGGCGCCGATGATGACAAGGTCGAG
>DASZQC010000591.1:0-8391 GCA_035549815.1 Dongiaceae bacterium | reverse complement strand
CGATCGCCATCTGGTGGCCGGTATAGGTGGCGAAGCGCTTGGCGTAGGAGAGGGCGAGGAAATCCGTCAGCGTCGCGGTGAAATCCGTCTGCTCGTCGGGCGTCGCCTTGCGCCAATAGCTGCCCAGCATGTATTTGGCGATGCCGGGCATGTCGAAATACTGCAACAGCAGCGGCTTCAGCTTGACGGCGCGCTCCTTGTCGGTCGCGCCATGCTCGACCGCAAGATCAGTGATTGCCTTGTTGCTGACTTCCTGCACGAAGGTCGACGGATCGGTCGCCGCGTGCGCGAACGGCGCGGCGGTCAGGCCGAGCAACAGCAGGCCGGCGGCGAGAAGCTGCCGGCGATACGAGATGTGTCCGAACATAGCTACTCCGCGGTGGTGACTTGATCCTCGGCCGAGGCCGGGACGAACGACACCGGCACGTCATCCTCGGGGATCATCTCCTCGGTGATGATCTGCGAGGCGGTCTGCTCGGTCTCGCCGTTCTTGATCAGGTCGTTGCGCCTCTGGCGATAGAGGCTGCGCACGGTGGCGTAAAAGTCCACCGAGCCCTTCTTCAATTCGTCGATCGCCTCAAGGTTCCGGGCGCGGGTGTCGATCGCGTCGAGGCCGGCGCGCGCCGTGTTGATATAGGAGACGTCGTAGATGTAGCCGACCCAGGTCAGCGGATCGAGCGCGTAATCGACCAGGCGGCCGGTCGCGTCGCGCGGGTTGCTCGGGCCGATGATCGGCAGATGCAGATACGGGCCTTCGCCGGTGCCGTAGACCGCCAGCGTCTGGCCGAAATCTTCCTCGTGATACTTGAGGTCCATCATCGAGGCGACGTCGATGATGCCGCCGACGCCGATGGTGGAGTTGATGACGAAGCGCGCGGCCGTGGTGCCGGCGCGGTCCCATTCGCCCTGGAACAGGTCGTTGGCCAGATAGACCGGGGACTTTAGGTTGCGCAGGAAATTGCGCACGCCGTCTTCCGCCGGGTCGGGCAGGGCCAGGTGATACCAGCCCGCGAAGGGCTTCAGCAGAATCTCGTCGAGGAACTGGTTGACCTCGAAGAAGTAGCGGTTCATCGGCTCGAGCGGGTCGTTGGCCTCGTTATAGGCCTGCACCGCGGCTTCGTCCGTCGGGTCCGGTTTGGTCGCGCAACCGGCGGCAAGCAGGCTGATGCCTGCGACCGCGGCCATCAGCGTCGCGCGAAACGTCGGAGTCACTTGCTGCGTCATTCGAATCAACCTTCTGTCGGCAGTCGACCTTTTGACAGGTCATGCCCTTGCGAGCTGTCTACCGTCCCCACCATCCGACGTCCCAAACTGTCGGACAACCCCATACGATGAGGCGCCTAGATCCCACTGGCATCCCAAGAGTGGCCCGATCGTCACACGGCCCGAGTTAACCCTTCGTAACCGGCCGCCTGCCGAAACTTCTCCAATCTGGGATTATCGCGCCCCGGAGAGGAGTTAGCACAGGTGCCGGACGTTAGCCATAGGCCCCAGATCACAGCTCCGAGGGCGGCATAGGCCCCTGTGACATAAAAGCCTCAGATTCCCGATGGGACCACCCTGTCTTGGCCCGTGATCTCGCCGGACTCACAGCCCTTTGAGTCGCTGGTCCGCCACCCCTCGAATGTAGGCCCAGGCCGGGCAAACGGCGCTGCAAATGCCTGTGAGGAGCGCCCGCCCGAGTCCCGCGTCAGGCCGCCATGGCCGCCGAAATTTTTTCGGCGTGGTGGCAGGCGACCTGGCGGCCGTCCAGCGGGCGCAGCTCCGGCCGGTCCTTGGCGCAGAGGTCGGTGGCAAAGGGGCAGCGCCGGTGGAAGGCGCAGCCGGAGGGCGGATTGATCGGCGAGGGCAGCTCGCCCTTGACCATCAGCCGCTTCGAGCGCGCCTTGGGGTCGATCGAGGGCGTCGCCGCCAGCAGCGCCTGCGTATAGGGGTGGCGCGGGGCGGCGAAGATCGCTTCCTTCGGGCCATGCTCCACCGGTCGGCCGAGATACATGACCATCAGCTCTTCGGCGATGTGCTGCACGACGCTGAGATCGTGCGAGATGAAAAGATAGGCGAGATTGAATTCCGCCTGCAGGTCCATCAGCAGGTTCAGTACCTGGGCGCGGATCGAGACGTCGAGCGCCGAGACCGGCTCGTCCGCCACGACGATCTTGGGCCGCAGCATCAAGGCGCGGGCAATGGCGATACGCTGACGCTGGCCGCCCGAGAACATGTGCGGATAGCGGTTGTACTGCTCCGGCCGCAAACCGACGCGCGCCATCATGGCGCGGGCCGCATCGGCACGCTCCTTCGACGACAGCTTGGTGTTGATCTCCAGCGGCTCTTCCAGGATCTGGCCGACCTGCTTGCGCGGATTGAGCGAGCCATAGGGATCCTGGAACACCATCTGCACCTTCGGGCGCATGGCGCGGAGCGTCGCACCCTCGGCCGCGACCACGTCGGTGCCGTCGATGATCAGGTGCCCCGCCGTCGGCTTCTCGATCATCGCCACCATGCGGGCCAGGGTCGACTTGCCGCAGCCGGATTCGCCGACCACGGCCAGGGTGCGCCCGGCGCGCACCTCGAAGCTGGCGCCGGCGACGGCGCGCAATGTGGCATGCTCGCGGAACAGGCCCCGGCCGATGCGATAATGGCGCTGCAGGTCGGTCGCCTGTAGCAGTGCTGTACCGGTCATGCAGCACCTCCGCCGACGGGGAAATGGCAGCGCACGCGGGCGCCGAGCTTCGCCTCCAGCTCCGGCCGCTCGGCGCGGCAACGCTCCTGCACGAAGGTGCAGCGCGGATTGAACACACAGCCGGTCGGCCGGTCGGAAATGCCGGGCACGACGCCCGGAATGGTGTTCAGCCGCTTGCCGTGCGCGCGCTCCGGCAGGGCTTCCAGCAGCGCCGCGGTATAAGGATGCCGGGGCTGCTCGAACAGGCGCTCGGCCGGCTGCTCTTCCACCTGCTGGCTGGCGTACATGACCATGACGCGCTGCGCGGTCTCCGCCACCACGCCCATGTCATGGGTGATCAGCACCAGGCCCATGTTGCGGTCGCGCTGCAACGACACCAGCAAATCCAGGATCTGCGCCTGGATCGTGACGTCCAGAGCCGTGGTCGGCTCGTCGGCGATCAGCAGCTTCGGATTGCAGGCGATGGCCATGGCGATCATCACGCGCTGGCACATGCCGCCGGAAAGCTGGTGCGGGAAGGAATCGAGGCGCGTGGCGGCGGCGGGGATGCCAACCTGCTCCAGCAGCTCGACCGTGCGGCGGCGGCGTTCCGCCTTGCTGCCGCCCTCATGCACCTTCAGCGTCTCCATGATCTGGTAGCCGACGGTGAAGGAGGGGTTCAGGCTGGTCATCGGCTCCTGGAAGATCATGGCGATGTCCTTGCCGACGATCTTGCGCCGCGCCGCATCCGACAGCGACAGCAGATCGATGCCGTCAAAGCGCATGACGTCGGCCATCACCTTGCCCGGCCAGGCGATCAGGCCCATCACCGCCAGCATGGTCACGCTCTTGCCGGAGCCGGATTCGCCGACCACGCCCAGCAACTCGCCGGCTTCGAGAGTCAGGTCGAGGCCGTCGACCGCGCGGAACGGGCCGCGATGGGTCTGGAATTCGACCGAGAGGTTGCGGATATCCAACAGCGCCATGATCTTGCTCAGCGCTTCAGCTTCGGGTCGAGCGCGTCGCGCAGCCCGTCGCCCAGCAGGTTGAAGGCCAGCACCGTGATCAGGATGGCGAGGCCGGGGAAGGTGACCACCCAGGGCGCCGCGCGGATCAGGCTGCGCGCATCGGCCAGCATGGTGCCCCATTCCGGCGTCGGCGCCTGCGCGCCATAGCCGAGGAAGCCGAGCGCCGCGGCATCGAGGATGGCGGTGGAGAAACTCAAGGTCGCCTGCACGATCAGCGGCGCCAGGCAATTCGGCAGCACGGTATTGAACATCAGGCGGATGGTGCCGGCGCCGGCGACGCGCGACGCGGTCACGTAATCCTTCGGCAGCTCGGTCAGCACCGCGGCACGGGCGAGGCGCGCATAATGCGGGATGTAGGTGATGGCGACCGCGATCATGGCATTCAGCAGGCCGGAGCCGAGGATGGCGACGATGGCCAGCGCCAGCAGCAGGCTGGGGATCGACAGCACGATGTCCATCCCGCGCATGATCAGGATGTCGATTGTGCCGCGGAAGAAGCCCGACAGCAGGCCCAGGATGATGCCCGCGGCGAGCGAGATCGTCACAACGATGGCGCCGATGAACAGCGAGTAACGCGAGCCGTAGATCAAACGCGACAGCAGATCGCGGCCGACGCCATCGGTGCCAAGAATGAAGCGCGGATCATGCCCCTCGGCATAGAAGGGCGGGCAGAACTTGGTCACGCACTCCTTGAAGACCTCGGTGTAGTGGTAGGGCGCGATCACGTCCGCGGACAGCGCCGCCAGGACCACCAGCACAATGACGATCAGGCCCGTCATGGCGCCCCTGTTGGCCTTGAGCGACAGCCAGATTTCGCGCGCCGGGGAGATCGGCTGGCTCGCGGCTGGCGCGGTCTGGATTGCGGCGTCGGTCATTTCAGGTTCCTACCGCTTATGCCGGATGCGGGGGTTGAGCACGCCGTAGAGCAGATCGACGATCAAATTGATGGCCATGACCAAAGCGGCAATGATCAGGACACCGCCCTGCAGCGCCTCGTAATCGCGGCGGCCGATGGATTCCAGCAGCCACTTGCCGATGCCCGGCCAGGAGAAAACCGATTCGGTCAGGATGGCCCCGCCCATCAGCGTGCCGACCTGCAGGCCGATCACGGTGACGACCGGGATCAGCGCGTTGCGCAAGGCATGCACGGCAACGATGCGATAGACGTTGAGGCCCTTGGCCCGCGCCGTGCGGATGTAATCCTCGCCCAGCACCTCCAGCATGGCGGAGCGCGTCATCCGAGCAATCACCGCCAGCGGCACCGTGCCGAGCACGATGGTCGGCAGGATGAGGTGGTGCAGCGCGCTCCAGAATGCGCCGGCATTCATTGGATCCTCGTCCCGCAACGTATCGATCAGCATGAAGCCGGTCGACTCGTTGATGAAAAAATCCTCGCCCAGGCGCTTGGCGACGGGAGTCCATTCCAGGCCGATCGAAAAGAACAGGATCAGCAGGAGGCCCCACCAGAAGATCGGCATGGAATAGCCGGTCAGGCTGGCGCCCATCACCGCGTGATCGAAGACGGAACCGCGCTTGACCGCCGCGATCACCCCGGCGGGCAGGCCGATCACCGTGCAGAAGATCATGGCGAAGAACGCCAGCTCGAGCGTCGCGGGAAACAGGGCCAGGAACTCGTCCATCACCGGTCGGTGGGTGATGAAAGAAGTGCCGAGATCGCCCTGCAGCACGCCGCCGACATAGTCGAAGAACTGCACATAAAGGGGCCGGTCCAGGCCCATCTCGTGCAGCAGCTGCGCGTGACGCTCGGGCGCGATGCCGCGCTCGCCCACCCGCGCCTCGACCGGATCGCCCGGTACCAGGCGGATCAGGATGAAGGTCAGGAAAATGATGCCGAGAAAGGTCGGCACCACCAGACCAAGTCGCGTCAGGATGAAACGGAGCATGACTTAAACTATGCGCCAAAAGGGAGGGGCGGGGAAAGTGACCTTTCCCCGCCCCCGGACCCTTAACGGCTTACTCAGCGATGTCGACGCCTTCGAAGATGTGGGTGCCCAGCGGGTGCACCTTGTAGCCCGACACCTTCTTGCTCATCGGCATGCTGACCAGCGAGTGGGCGATCGGAACCCACGGCGCCTGGTCGTGGAAGATCACCTGAGCCTGCTCGTACAGCTTGGTGCGCTGCGCGACATCGGACGAGGCCTTGGCTTCGTCGATCAGCTTGGTGAAGCCTTCATCGCACCACTTGGCGATGTTCTGGCCGCCTTCGCGCGCCGAGCCGCAGGACAGCAGCACGCCCATGAAGTTGTCCGGATCGCCGTTGTCGCCGGTCCAGCCCAGCATGCCCATCATGTGCTCGCCGGCCTGCAGGCGCTTGCGGTACTCGCCCCACTCAAAGGTCTTGAGCTCGGCGGTGATGCCCACCTTCGCGAGATCGGCCTGCATCAGCTCGGCCATCTTCTTGGCGTCCGGATTGTACGGGCGCTGCACCGGCATGTACCACAGGTCGGTCTTCAGGTCGGTGACGCCGGCTTCCGCCAGCATGGCCTTGGCCTTCTCCGGATCGTACGGATAGGCCTGGATGGCATCGTCATACGACCAGATCGTCGGCGGGATCGGGTTCTTCGCCGGCGTGCCGGCGCCCTGGTAGACCGCGGCCACGATGGCGTCCTTGTCGATCGCCATGTTGAGGGCTTGGCGCACCTTCACGTTGTCGAAGGGCGGCTTCTTCACGTTCATCGCCAGATAGCCGACGTTCAGGCCTTCCTGCTCCAGCACCTGGAGATTCGGGTTCTGCTTCAGCTTGGCGACGTTCGCCGGGTTCGGATACGGGATGACGTCGCATTCGCCGGCCTCGAGGCGGGCTTCGCGGGTCGCCTGGTCCGGCGTGATCGAGAAGACCAGACGATCGATCGGCTGCTTGCCGCGGAAGTAGTTGACGTTCGCGTTATAGACGATGCGATCGTCCTTTTTGTAGTTGGCCCAGATGAACGGACCGGTGCCGATCGGCTCCTGGTCGACCTTCTCCGGCGTGCCCGCCTTCATCATCGCATCCATGTATTCCTTGGAATGGATGGCGGCGAAGTCCATGCCGAGGTTGGCGATGAACGGCGATTCCGGCTTGGTCAGCGTGAACTTCACGGTGTTGTCGTCGACCTTGGTGACGGCGGACAGCAGGTCCGGCATGCCCATGTCGTTGAAATAGTCGTACGCGCCGCCGGAGACGGCGTGATAGGCGTCGTCCTTCTTCCACATGCGGTTGAAGGTGGCGATCACGTCGTCGGCATTGAAGTCGCGGCTCGGCGTGAAATTGCCGCGCGCATGGAACTTCACGCCCTTGCGCAGATGGAAGGTGTAGTTGAGGCCGTCATCCGACACGTCCCAGCTCTCGGCCAGCGCCGGCATGATCTCGGTCGTGCCGGGCTTGAACTCGACCAGGCGATTGAACACCGGATAGGCGGTGTCGAAGCTGGTGCCGGTGGTGTTGATCTGCGGATTGAAATTCTCCGGGCTGCCCTCGGAGCAATAAACCAGGGTCTTGGCGAGAGCGGCGTTCGCGAAGCCAAACGCGATCGCGGCCGCTGCCACGGCCCCCAAAAGCTGTCGTTTCATTGTTTCAGTCTCCCACTAGAAGGTCGGACAGCCTTGATGTTGTTTGGAATTTCCGGGGCTGCCTTGACGCGAAACCTAGGACCGTTGGTACAATCGAGTCAACGCCTAGGTCACAATATTGCCTCAATCGCGCCAAAGTGAGGGGATTGAGGTATTGGGCAGGCCAGATTGCCGGAAAGGCCGGCGATCCGCAGGCGTCCGGCGCTAGATCGCGCGCCGTCTTGACCGGCGTGGGGACCGGGCGGCATGGTGCGGCCGCGTTAACTGTTCCGCTTCCCGCCGCCCTTCTCCAAGGATTGCCAGAGGCCCGCATGAATATTCCCGCCCCGTTCGTCTGGGACGATCTGAAAGTTGTGCCCGCCTGGGTCGACGAGAACGGGCACATGAATGTGGCCTTCTATCTGAAATGTTTCGATGACGCCTTTTACGGCGTTTATCGCGCCTGGGGCATGGACTTCGCTGAGGTGCACAGCCGCGGCTTCACCACCTTCGCCGCGCAATCGAACCTCAGCTATCTGGGCGAGCTGTTCCTGGATGAGGCGTTCTCGATCGAGACCATGTTGGTCGAGCACGACCGCAAGCGCATCCGCTGGTTCATGCATATGCGCAAGGCCGACGGATCGCTGGCCGCGACCTGCGAATGGTTGCTGCTGTTCGTCGACATCCGGAGCCGCAAGGTGACGGAGATGCCGGACGATCTGTTCGCGGCGCTCTCTGCCATCAAGCGCGCACACGACGCGCTGCCCCGCCCGGCGTTGCTCGGCCGCGGCATCGCGCTCAGCAACAAGAAGCCGGCTTAGGGCGCGCCTGCGCGGCTACCCTTCCCAATCATCCTCGAACGGGAAGCGCTTGTCCCAGAAGGGCCGGAGGCGCGGGTCGGCATCCATGCGGCGCACGATCTCCGACAGTTTCGGCGCCGTTCTGTAGAAGCGGTTGCGCCAGGGGCCGAAGCGGGAGATCACCGTCACATAGATGTCGAGCACGCTCATCTCGTCGCCCAGGATGTAGCGGCCGGGCGTGATCTGCTCGTCCATCATGCGCCAGCAGGCGGCGATGCGGTCGTGGATGCGGTCGACCATCGCCGGCCCGTCGCCGTCGCGGAGCGCCAGGCGCATCGGATCGCCCTTGGCCCAG
>DASZQC010000590.1:0-1720 GCA_035549815.1 Dongiaceae bacterium | reverse complement strand
CTGGGTCGTGATCGCCTGGATGGTCGTCGTTTTCGTGTTCCTGTACGCGCCCATCATTTCGGTGGTGGTGTATTCCTTAAATTACTCGAAACTGGTCACGGTGTGGGGTGGTTTCACGCTGAATCGCTGGTACATCGCCCTGTGGAACGACCGGCAGATCATCGATGCCGCCAAGCTGTCGGTACTCATCGCCGCCATCAGCTCCACGTTGGCGACCATCATCGGCACCATCGCCGGCTATGTGCTGGTGCGGTTTCCCAAGTTCATGGGCCGCACCGCCTTTTCCGGCATGGTGAATGCGCCGCTGGTCATGCCGGAAGTCATCACCGGCCTGTCCATGCTGCTGCTGTTCATCTCCATGGAGCAGCTCATCGGTTGGCCGCAGGGCCGCGGCCTGACCACCGTCATCATCGCGCATGTAACCTTTACTTTGTCCTACATTGCTGTGGTGATGCGGTCACGCTTCCTCACCCTCGATCTGTCGCTCGAAGAAGCGGCGCAGGATTTGGGCGCCAAGCCGCTTAAGGTGTTCTTCGTCATCACCCTGCCGATTGTCGCTCCGGCTATCGTCTCCGGCTGGCTGCTCGGTTTCACCATCTCGCTGGACGACCTGGTGATCACCTCCTTCACCAACGGCCCCGGCACCACGACCCTGCCGCAGGTGGTGTTCTCCAAAGTGCGCCTGGGCCTGGATCCCAAGATCAACGCGCTGGCGACCATCATCATCGCCATCGTGTCGGTCGGCGTGATCGTCGCCACCATCCACATGCGGCGCTCCGAAAGGCAGCGCCAGCGGGATGAGCAGATGGCCATTCGCGCGATTGCGAAGGCCTAGGCCGGCTCTTAGATTGCCCGCATGACCCGCACGCCAAAACGCCAGGTGACCGTCGCGGCCACGCAGATGGCCTGCGAGTGGGATATCGACGCCAACATCGCGCGGGCCGAGCGTCTGGCGCGCAAGGCCGCCGACCAGGGCGCCAACGTGATCCTGATCCAGGAGCTGTTCGAGACGCCCTATTTCTGCATCGAGCAGGACATGAAGCACCTGGCGCTCGCCACCCGCGTGGAGGAGAACCGCGCGATCAGGCATTTCCGCCCGATCGCCAAGGAACTGAACGCCGTCATTCCGGTCAGCTTCTTCGAGCGGGCGAACCAGGCCTTCTTCAACACCACGGCGATGATCGACGCCGACGGCGAGGTGATCGGCATCTATCGCAAGAGCCACATCCCGAACGGCCCCGGTTATCAGGAGAAGCAGTATTTCAGCCCCGGCGACACCGGCTTTAAGGTCTGGAACACGCGCCACGGCCGCATCGGCCTCGGCATCTGCTGGGACCAGTGGTTCCCGGAGACGGCGCGCTCCATGGCGGTGATGGGCGCCGAACTGCTGCTGTTCCCGACCGCCATCGGCTCCGAGCCGCCGCCGGCGCCGGACCTGAATTCGCGCGAGCATTGGCAGCGCACCCAGCAAGGCCATGCCGCCGCCAACGTGATGCCGCTCGCCGCCTCCAACCGCATCGGCGTGGAACGTTCGACCCAGAATCCGGAGCAGGTCTGGATGCGCTTCTACGGCTCCTCCTTCATCGCCGACCATCTCGGCGCCAAGGTGGCGGAGGCGCCGGAAGACCAGGAGGCGGTCATCACCGCGACCTTCGACCTGGAGGAGATTCGCGGCTATCGCGAGAATTGGGGCGTGTTCCGCGACCGCCGGCCGGACCTC
>DASZQC010000589.1:0-5232 GCA_035549815.1 Dongiaceae bacterium | reverse complement strand
CGCAACGGCCGCGGCGTCATCCTCGATGACCACCAGTGGCACGTTGGCTGCCCGCAGCGCATCGACCGCGACGCGGCCGACGCGGCCGTAGCCAACGACGATCGCGTGTCCGCTGAGGCGGGTCGGCACGGTGGCCGCCACGTCGCCCTCATCCAATGCGGGCACGGCGCCCGGCACCGTTGCGACCACCGGTCCTGCCTGCCATCGATCAAGCAGATCGAACGCTGCCGGATTGAGCAGGATCGAAATGATCGCACCGGCAAGGATAAGGTCGCGCCCCTCCTCGGGAAGAAGGCCGAGTGAGACTCCGAGGCCGGCGAGGATGAACGAAAATTCGCCCACCTGCGCCAGGCTGGCGGAAATCGTCAGCGCCGTGCGGTTCGAATACCCGAACGCGCGAACGATGCCGAAGGCGGCCAGCGATTTGCCGACCAGGATGATCGCCAGCGTGGCGACCACCGCGAAGGGATGGTCCCACAGCACAGCCGGGTTGAACACCATCCCGACCGAGACGAAGAACAACACCGCAAACGCATCGCGGAAAGGCAGCGACTCCTGCGCCGCCTGCTGGCTGAGCGGCGACTCCGCCAGTACCATGCCGGCGAAGAAGGCGCCGAGCGCGAACGACACGCCAAACAGTTCCGCCGCGCCGTAAGCGATGCCGAGGGCGATCGCCAGCACCGCCAGACGGAACAACTCGCGCGAGCCAGAATGGGCCACCGCATGCATGATCCACGGCACCAGCCTGCGGCCGACGATCAGCATGAGCGCCACGAAGGCCGCGACCTTCGCGACGGTGATGCTCACCGCCCACGCAATACCGCCGGCGCTGGTGGCGGCAACGGCGTGCCTCCCCTCATCGCCGTTCCCCGCGCCCGCAAACGCCGGGATCAACACGAGCGCCAGAACCATCGCGAGATCCTCCACGACCAGCCAGCCGACCGCGATGCGCCCCTTTTCGGTGTCCAGCATCCGCCGCTGTTGCAGCGCCCGGAGCAGCACCACAGTGCTCGCCACCGACAGCGCCAGGCCAAAGATGATGCCGGCGGCAATTCCCCAGCCAAGCGCCAGTGCCAGACCGAATCCGAGCAGCATGGCGATCGCGATCTGCACGATCGCGCCGGGCACCGCGATGGCGCGGACCGACAGCAGGTCGTTGATGGAGAAATGCAGACCGACGCCGAACATCAGGAGGATGACGCCGAGCTCCGCCAGCTCCGCCGCGAGCTCCGTATCGGCAAATATCCCCGGCGTCGCCGGCCCGATGACCACGCCGGCGAGCAGATACCCGACGATCGGCGAAATCCTGAGCCGCTGCGCCGCCGCGCCGAGCAGGAAGGCAATACCAAGGCCGGCGACGAGAGTCGTGATCAGCGGTGTTTCATGCATGCGCGCAGGCGCTCCTCGGGAGACTGGGCGAAGCCTTGCGCGGCATTAGAATTGGCGCATGCGCCAAGCGCAACCTCACGCGCCGCAGCGACGGCGCCGGCGCTAGCCCTCGCCGCTCACCGTGGTCAGCATCAGCGCCACGTACACCAAGCCCCCGGTCGCCGCGAGCACCGCTGCTGCCTCGACAGGCACATTGCCGATCCTGGCGCGCACCAGCGCCGCAAGCCCGAACAGCGCCCAGGCGATCGTGTGGAACCAGCGCAGCACCAGCCAGCGCAAACCATCGGCGCCCGCTGCGGCAGGCAGCACCGCGTAGGCGACGGCGATCAACCCCGCCAAGCCCGCCAACGCCACCCACGGAACGCCGTAAACACGCTCGGAGAAGATGTCATCCATCAGCCTGATATCGTGCCGCCACTGGCAAAAGCAAAGGGCCGGCGCTCGGGCCGGCCCTTCTTTTAGAGATACTGGCGCGGCGTTCCCACGCGCGGATCACACCCGGCTGATCGACCTAGAACCGCAACGTTGCGGTCGCCCGTCCGCCGTGGTCCTGGTTCTGAGCACTGAGCTGACCGCTGTACCCGGCGCTTATAGTCAGGTTCGGATTCACGTTGATGTCCACGCCTGCCTCGGCCACCAGCGCGTCGGCCGCGATCGGCACACCAGAGACGGTATAGCCCTGGCTCTGGATCGTAAGATTGGAGATCGGGGTGAGGTCACCGAAGGCATGACGCCAGCCGGCCATGCCGTGCACCGACGCTCCGCCGAAGCCATTCGCCTCCGCCCGCAATCCAAGCGTGGTGTACGTGATGTTCGCCGTGCTGGCCGCCGCCGATATTGCCGCCGGCGGTCCACCCGCCTCGGAGAACGCATCGGTGGCGATATTGATGTAGTTGGCGCCGACGAACGGCGTGAGGCCACCGAGATCAGCACCGACCTCGCCGAACACCTGCCCGGTGCGCGCCTTGTAGTTTGCCGTCAGCGTCTGCGCGAGCACCGTGCGTGTCGTGCTGATCGTGTTGAATGAGTACGACCCGCCCATGCGCAGATTGATGGCGCCAACCTGATCACCGGCATACGCCAGCAGGTCGACGCTGTTGATCTTGCCGCTGGAGTTCCGGCTGGCGGACGCGATGCTCGCGGTGCCTGCACCAGCGGCCACGCCGCCCGCCCAGTTGCCCGCGCCGCCTTCTAGACCAGCCAACAACCCAATATGAGTGCCCGCGGTATCGCCGGCATTGCCCGAGCTGTCGGCGAGATTCACCGCCTGCCCGTAGCCCTGCAGCCAGACGTTCTTGCCCGCCGCCATGCTCGCCGGATCAGCGCCGCCGCCACCATCGGCGTTGCCGAGGTAGTCGAGCCGCTGCCCGGCCGTCCCGGCGAGGAAGTTGGTGTCGAGGATCAGGGCATCCTTGGTCGTCGCATGGAAGTCGCCCGCCAGCTGCTGCAGCGCGAACTGGCCTCCAGCCTGCGTCTGATTGACCAGCGAGTCGTAGAGCGAGTTGCCGGAGCCGAGAGTGTTGATCGCCCCGCCCACCGCCTTCTCGTTCGGCGTGCTGCCGAGATCGGCAATCGAGCCTGCAACGGAGAACACCAGCTTGACGTTGCTGTTGTTGACGTCCTTCACGCTCGTAATGGTGATCAACGGCATGTCGTCGGTCACGGCGGAGAAGTTGTTGGCGATAGACCCATTCCCCCCACTCATCAGCAAATACGGGCTGAGTGGGAAGCTTCCGTCGCCGCGATGAACGTTGAGCGCACCGGCAAGGTTCGCTCCGGTCTCGACGATGGTGTCGTGGCCGTTGCCGAGCGTTACCGCCAGCGTGCTGCCCGCGTTCAACTGGAAGTCACCGACGGTCTGCAGTCCCGCACCGGTGAGATCCCACGTGGCGCCAGTCTGCACGACGGTATGGGTCACAGGACTTGCGCCGTACATGGAGTTGGATTTGGTCGTCGCCAGCGTGCCGCCGTTCACCGTCAGATAACCGACGCCGGAGAACGTGCCGCCGAACGTGAATGTGCCGCTGCCCTTCTTCGTCACGTCGCTGCCGGTGCCGGTCATGTCGCCAGCGAACGCGGTGCTGTCCGACGCACCAAAGGTGAAGGTCTTGCCGGCACCGCCCAGCTGCACGCTCGCGCCAAGCACACCGGAGAGATTCTTGATCGTCTCGTTGTTGGAGCTGACATCGAGCTTCGCCCCTGAGGCGGTCAATGCCACGCCGGAGCTTGTTGCAATGCTGTCGACGGGCGTCAGTTTCAGCGTGCCACCAGCGACGGTGGTGAGGCCGGTATAGGTGTTCACCCCACCGAGCGTCAGCGTGTTGCCGCCAATCTTGGTGAGGTTGCCCATGCCAAGGCCATCGGTCAGCAGCTTGCCGCTCCACGTCGCATTGGCGTTGGTGGTGTCGATCGTGGATGTGGTGCCGTGCACCAGCGTGGCGTTCACCGACGTCGTCAAATCACTCCCGATGACTTTGATCGTGCCACCGCCGAGATTGAACAGAGAAGGCGCAGTGCCGGACGAGTAATTCGCGTGGAGAGAAGTACCGCCGATCTCTAGCGTGCCGCCATTCAGATTGTATGTGCCTGACGAATAGCCACCGATGTAAAGATCGACACCACTGCCGATCCGCACCGTGCCACCGCTCTGGTTTATGATGCCCTGGCTCGTCGTGCCGCCCACCGGATTGGTGTTGTTGCCGATGACAACGCTTCCGCCCTGCACATCGAACAGACCGCCGCTGACGTTGAGAATACCGGTGCCGTTTCGGGAGCTGGTCGTACCGCGCCCCAGGGTAACGCCACTGCCGCCGGTTAGAGTGATGGTGCCGCCCATCAGGTTGTAGGTACCGTTGCCGCCCTGGTTGCCGATGTTGAAAGCGGCGGAAGTGAAATTCACGGCACCGTCAGTCTGATTGACGTAACCGGTGCCGCCGAAGTGGCCCACCTGGAACGCCGGGAACGGCGACGCCGGTCCAGCTTTTATGTTGAGGGTGCCGCCGGAAATATTGAAGGTGCCGGTGCCCGGTGTCGGGATGTTCGAGCCAACCGCGAGAATCCAGATCTGATTGGTACCCGAGGTCTGTTGGGCGGTTCCACCGTTGATGTGAATCTCGCCGCCGGTCGACTTTAGATTGAGCAGCGTCACGGTGCCGTTGCCCGTCTTCGACAAATATTCGTTGTCGTTGAGGGCGGTTATGAAGCCCGACCACGTGGTGTTGACGCCATTGTCCTGCGCAATGAACTTGGTGTCGTTGACGTTGCCCAGGTTGAGGGTGCCGGTCGAAGAGATGTTCAGGTAGTCATAGGTCTCCGTGCCGACAACGTTGTAGGTTTGACCCGGACCGATATCGAGCCCCGCAGCGTGCGCACCGGCCGCCAGAGCCGACGTACCAGCAGCAATCGCCATCGCTGAAGCCGTTCGCCGCAAGAATGCGCGGAACTCGTCGGCGCTCGAAGACTTCGCGAATGATGGATTTCGAACCTGCGCGGCATCAAGGCCACGCGCAAAGCCACGGGTGTGCACAAACGCCCCCTACACAACGCAACACTACGTGGCCTGCCTCGGGTGCAACTGTGGATTAACCGTTCATTAACTAGCAAGAGGCCTGTGGACACAATCTGAACGAAGCGACCGCGCCGCTGCGGCGCCGGGAACAGGCACTCCGGTAGTCGATTGATTTGCCAGCGCTATTCCTTTGTTGCCGAAACGCAACATCGGCGGGAATCATGCGTCGGACCTTTGTGGGATCCCTGTGGATAACCTCAGCGCGGCTCCGAGCCGTCGAAGCGTTGCCACAACCAGCGGTCGGTCCGGCGCTCCAGGATCGCCGAGAGCCGGTA
>DASZQC010000588.1:0-3321 GCA_035549815.1 Dongiaceae bacterium | reverse complement strand
GGATTCGGCCTCATGCATCTGGCGCAGCGCTGGGCGCAGCGCCCGGCGGCGCGGCTGGGCGTCGCCGCGCTCTGCGGTGGCGCGGCGGCGGCCGTCTTCGCCTTCAGTTTCCCGCAATGCCTGGCGGGACCTTACGCCAACCTCGACCCCTTCATCGCGCGCTGGTGGCTCGCCAATGTGCCGGAGGCATTGTCGCTCGGCGTGCAGATGCGCATGCAGCCCTTCAGCGCCATCGACAAGCTCTGGGTGCCGGCGCTGGGGCTCGGCTATTGCCTGTGGCGCTGCGCCCGCACGCGCGGCCGCGGCCGGAATCTGTGGGGCGCGCTCGCCGTCATGCTGGCCGCCTCCAGCCTGCTGATCTTCTGGCAGATTCGCGCGACCTATGGCGTGCATGTCATCGCCCTGGTGCCATTGGCCGGGCTGATCGCCGAGGTGTGGCAGCGCGTCGCCGGAAGCGGCCCGCGCTGGCGGCGGTTGCTGATCCTGCTGCCGATCATCTTCATCGGCTCGGCGGTGTTCTGGCCGGCGCTCGAAAGTGGTTACAAGATCGCCGCGACCGCGATACCGGGCGCGCCCAAGGGTCCGGTGATGCTCCTGCACGAATGCACGACGCGCGATGCCTTGCCGGCGGTGGCCGACCTGCCGCCCACCAATGTGCTGGCCTATATCGATGTCGGGCCGATCCTGCTGTTCTCCACTCCGCACGCCATTCTCGGCGGGCCATACCACCGAGATCAGCCGGGATTGAAGGCGACGATCGAGTTGTTCCGTGCCACCGACGATGCCTGGATCCGCGATCAATTGCGAACGCGGCAGATCGGCCTCATCGCCACCTGTCCCGGGCCGGAGAACAGGGTCGTCTATCCGACGGAAAGTGGAAACGGCCTGGCCGAACGGCTGGCCGCGGGGCGGGTTCCGGACTATCTGCAGCCGATACCCGACCCGGCGCATCCCGGGCTCAGATTCTATCGCGTCGTCGCTCAATGACGCGATCGGATCGAACCCAGGGTATCTGCAGGTAGGCGAGGCGCTTCATTTCGCGCCGCGCCGTGGTGACGGTTTCCAGGATGATGCCGCAGGTCAGCATCAGGAAGGCCAGCAGCATGATGCCGGTCGCCAGGATCGCCGTGGGGAAGCGCGGCACCAAGCCGGTCTGGGCGAATTCGATGACCACCGGCAGGCCGAGGGCCAGCGACAGGACCACCAGCGCCAGGAACGTGGCGCCGAAGAAATCCGCCGGCCGCTCTTCTTTCATCAGGTGTACGACCAGCTTCAGGATGCGCCAGCCGTCGCGATAGGTCGAGAGTTTGCTGAAGGAACCCTCCGGCCGCTCGCCATAGGGGGTTTCGATTTCCGCGATTTTCATGCGCAGCTCCAGCGCATGGACCGATAGCTCGGTCTCGATCTCGAAGCCCGACGACATGGCCGGAAAGGATTTGACGAAGCGCCGCGTGAAGACGCGGTAGCCGGACAGCATGTCGCGGATGGTGCGGCCGAACACTTTGCTCACCAGGCCGGTGAGCAGGGCGTTGCCGAAGCGATGGCCCGGCCGGTAGGCGCCGCGCTGGTAGGTATCCGCGGCCCGTTCCACCCGCGCGCCGACCACCATGTCGAGCCGCTGATCCAGCAAGGCCGCGATCAGCGTGGTGACGCTCGGCGCGTCGTAGGTGCCGTCGCCATCCACCAGCACATAGAGGTCGGCCTCGATGTCGGAGAACATGCGGCGCACGACATTGCCCTTGCCCTGCCAGGGCTCGCCGCGGACGATGGCGCCGGCTTCCCGCGCGACCCGCGCCGTATCGTCCTTGGAATTGTTGTCATAGACGAAGATGCGCGCGGCCGGCAGAGCGGCGCGGAAATTGCGCACGACATCGCCGATCGCCACCCCCTCGTTGTAGCAGGGGATCAGGACCGCGACCTCCAGGTCGGTCACCTGCGGCTCGATCGTCGCGCCAGGGGCCTGGCCGGGTTCAAAGCTGTCCATGATCGGGAAAACTAGATGCGGAAGGGTTTATTTTTCATAAACCATTGGCCCTTGGTCCAATGGGTCCGCCATGGCATTCCAAGCAAAGCGGATTTGGCGCTATGGTTGTTCCGGTGCCGGGCCGTTCTCCGACGGCGCCGCTGATCAGGGGTGGGGTCATGCTGTTCCGGGCCGTTCGCGCGACGATGTCTCGCCTTGCAATCCTGCTGGCGTTGCTGCTGACGAGCGGCGCCGCCTGCGCCCAGGATGCACCCGCGGATGCCGCCGAAACACCGCCGCACCAGGTGCAGTTGCTGCTGGATTTGCTGCGCGACCCCGCGGTCCAGCAATGGCTGGAGCAGCAGCCCAGGAGCGACGAAGCGACGGTCGCGGCGGAGCAGCCCCCACCGGCGCAGAGCTCGGCCGGCGGCTATTTCGCCCATCGCCTGGAAGTGCTGCGCGGCAACATGGCGCTCCTCGGCGCCGCTTTCCCCAAGCTGCCCGGCGAGTTGGAGAGCGCCTGGATCATCCTGTCGCTGGAGTTCCAGGAGCATGGGTTGTGGTCCGTCCTGCTCCTGATCCTCATCTTTGTCGGCGTCGGCTTTGCCTGTGTCTGGGGTTATTGGCGGCTGACCACCGGATTCCGCAACTGGATCATCGCCGGCGAGATCCGCACCGTCGGCGACCGGCTGCGCGCGATGGTGGCGCGGCTGACCTTCGGCACCGGCTGGGCCTTGTCCTTCGCCATCGGCAGCATCGGCGCGTTCCTGTGTTTCCATTGGCCGCTGCTGCTGCGCGAGATCGTGCTGGGTTACCTGGTCGCCTTCCTGTGCGGTTGGCTCGCCAGGATCGTTGGCGGCTTCCTGCTGGCGCCCGGCGGCGGCCGCGCCGCCCGCTTCCGCATCGTGCCGATGTCGGACCCGGCGGCGAAATTCTGGCAGCGGCGGCTGATGATCGCGGTGGGCGTCATCGCCTTCTCCTGGGTGACGCTTGGCCTGCTCCATACCCTCGGGGTCAAGCCGCCGGGCCTGAAGATCCTGTCTTATATTGCCGGCGTGTTCCTGCTCGGCCTGGGCCTGGAGGTGATCTGGCGTCGTCCCATCGATGTCGCGCACCAGGAAGGCGGACGGCGGCTGAGCCGCCGCACCCTCTCGGTCATCGCCACTATCTGGCTGATCCTCACCTGGGTCCTCTGGGCGCTGCATCTGTTGCCGGGCTTCTGGCTGCTGCTGATCGGCGGCGCCCTGCCCTTCCTGCTGTCGGTCAGCCGCCGCTCGGTGGAACATCTGCTGCGCCCCGTGGAAGGCATGCCGGAGGATCGCGCGCCGGTCCTGGCCGCCGTGGCGCTGGAGCGCGGG
>DASZQC010000587.1:0-10662 GCA_035549815.1 Dongiaceae bacterium | reverse complement strand
GTCCCCCGTCCGCGGCCGGGGACCCCGCCGGTCCGTCGACCGGGCGGCGCCAATGGGCCAGCGGCGGGCTACGCCTAAAGATATACAATTATAACAGGTATTACAGGTATTCATTGCAGCGCTGGCGTTCGAATTTGTTGCCGCGCGGCGTACATTAAAGAGAATTTTAACGACATTTGCGTTCAATATACTACGCGACTGGCCGCCGTAGGTTGTCGGAATAGAGTAGTATTGAATAATTCGCTCTATTGAACCGCGCGGTTCTGGTTATCACGGCGGCGTGCCCAGGCGCGGAATTCGGATGACGTCCGGATCGCGGCCGGCGGGACACTCTGAAGGCGTAGCCCTCTTCAAGAGTCCACCCGCGCGCGTGACAACCGCGAGGTGAGCAGCCGCACAACGACGGTGGAGCGAAGGAAAACTGTGATGCTACGGCTTCGACGACATCGCCATCCCGGGGGGTGCGACGCCCCAGCACCGGCAGTCCGCCGCGTGCAGTGGCTATGACTGGACCATGTCGCAGATAGCCGTCATTTCCGAGTTGATCGAGCATCTGTCGCGCCAGATCCAGGGCGCGTCTTACGCCCATGACCTGAAACCGGCGCAATGGAGCGCGCTGCGTTATTACGCCCGGGCGCACAAGACCGCGCGGACGATTCGGGCCTTCGCCGCCGTCCACGCCAGCTCGCACAGCGCCGCGTCCCAGATCGTCACCGGCTTGAAGCGCAAGCGGCTGTTGATGTCGTACAAATCCAAGCACGATGCGCGGGAGCAGGTGGTCGAAGTGACGCCCGCCGGCGCCAAGCTGCTGCGGCACGACCCGCTGAAGCCGGTCAGCGCCGCCCTCAAAAACCTGTCGGAGCCGGAGCGGCGCGCCCTGCAAAAGGCGCTGGACCGCCTGCTGGTGACCGCGTTCGACAAGCAGTCGAACGGCTAGCGCACACGGCAGCGCTCGCCTTTCCCGATCTTTACCCGCGGATCGCATCCGAATTCTTCCGCCGCACGCGGGCTGCCCGCGCCCGGGACCACTTCAGGGAACCTCCTGCGCCGTCTGGCGTTTTCCGCTGGCGCTCTCAGCAGCGCCGATCGGATCAGGGAGGATGGCATGGCGGACGGTATGTCGGGTGACCTCGACGTCTGGCGGTGCGCGGCATTGATGATCCGCCGCTATGGCGGCAATGCCGATCTGGAGGCGCATGCCCGCGCCCAACGTTTGCTGGAGGATGGCGACCGCGCCGGCCAGCAGATCTGGCTGCGGGTTACCCGGGCGATCACCGACCTGATCAATGTGCGCCCGCACGAAACCATGCACTAGCAGATGCCTCCCTTCCAATCCGCGGCGCAATGACGACGCGCTGTCCAGGAACCGTCGGCCCAGGAACCATCGGCGTAGGGATCGCGTTCGATAAAGATCAGCCCTCACCAGACAGGAGACGGAAATGCCCCATCAGAAGAACGAAGGCGAAGGCAACCGCACTGCGGCCCGCGAATATAACGAAGCCACCAGGCGCTTCACCCAGTCCGGCCGTGTCGAAGAGAGCGGCCGGAAAGCCAAGAAAGCCGTCGAAGGCGGTGAGCGCGCCGAACTCGAGCGCGCCGAACAGGCCGGGAAGAGCAAGATGCGCGAGGAAGACCCAGCCATCGAACGCAAACCGCGTCATTAGGCCGGTCATCAAGGCCGATTGTCGGCGATGGCAGGAACCGGAAGAACGGCCGTGTGTTGCGGACTCACCAACTGCGACACATGGCCACGACGATGGTCTCCAATTGGCGCTGCCCCGCTTTTGCCCGACAACTCGAGAGCGACCTCCACACCCTCGTCCACCGCGGCAAGGGTCGGCGCGTCAGCTTCGGTGATCGTCTGGTGGCTCTGGACCGGATCGCAGGCACATCGCTGATCGCCGCCCTCATGATCCTGTCGGTGTGGCTGATGAGTCTTGCGGCGGGCACAGGATTGTTTCAGATCCCGAGCGCGACCGCCGAAAGCGCGGATCCGGCAACCGCCTATCCGAAAATGGCGGGGACAGCGGTGGATCACCTGAAATGGAGCGAGGTCCGCGACCTACAGGCCAAGCTGGCAAAACTGGGGTTCGATCCGGGCCGGATCGACGGCATCGCCGGACGCCGCACCCTCGAAGCCCTGAACCGCTATCGCTTGGCGCGGCACCTCGACCGCGCGTCCTCGGTGGACCGCACGACCGCTGCCGATCTGCTCCATTAGGCTCAGTGGGCTTCGCCGGCGCTTTTGGGCAGGAGTTCCTCGATCACATCCACCAGCTCGCGACGCCGGAACGGCTTTGACAGGCCGCGATCGGCGCCCTTCTCGCCGCTGGGCAGCAGCGTGGCCGCGCCGATGCCGTCCCGGCCGGAGATCGCAATGATCTTCATGTCGGGGGCCTCGGCGCGGATCTTCTCGATCGTCTCCAGGCCGCTGATGCCGGGCATGAAAATGTCGGTCACGATGAGGTCCGGCGCGTGACTGCGGAACAGTTGCAGCCCGGCTTCGCCGCTTTCGGCGTCGATGACGTCATGGCCGTCGGCCTCGAGAAATCGCCGCACGAGCTCCCGGAACATGGGATCGTCGTCGATGATCAGAATGCGGCTCATGCAATTCTCCTAGGTCAACGTCGGCAGGAACAAGGACACGCCATACTTGGCGAGTGCCGCTTGCCGTGCCGGTGACGGCACATCGCGGATGATCAGGCGTCGCTGCCGCAAATCGAACGAGCGGGCCAGCTTTTGAAAGGTCGGTGCCGGCTGACCCATGGAATTCCAGGGAATCTGCCGGTAATCCATGGTCGCCAGCTTCGAGGCAGCCGGCAGCTTCTCCTGGAAAGCGGGATCGGCCGTGGGAATCTCAAAGGCGACGGTCTTGAACAGGGACGACAATCGCTTCATCAGGTCGGACAGGCGCGTGGTCGCGACATTCATCGGAATATCGCGGACCTCGATGACGATCCGCTGCTTGCCGGCGTCGCCCAGCGTCCGCGCCACCTTCAGCCAGGTCTCCAGGTCGCGCGCCACGATCAGGGTGGAGAAGCGCACCGACGTCATCACCAGCTCGCTGCCGTTGCGCGCCAGGCCGGCCAGGACGCGCTCTCCGGCGCCCGCCAGCAGGAATGTCTCGGTCTCCAGCTCGTAGTTGTTCTGCCCCAGCGAGCGCAGCACATTGGCTGCCTCCCGCAGGGGGATCGGCAGGCGCACGGCCGTGATGGGCGCCGGCGCGTTCTGGTCATTGACGATCGATGAGCAGATCGCCTTGGTGCTCTTCAGGCCGCGGGTCAGCGTCTCGATGGAAGCCGCTTGGATACGCTCCCGCTCGAGCTTCAGACGCCGATCGATCGAATCGATGATCGCATCCTCGCTGCCCAGCGCGTCCTGGTCGATCTCCACATTTGCCGCAAAAGAGGTAATGCCGGTGTCGGTCAGCTCCGGCACTTCCCCGGTCAGCCTTTCCTGGATCTCGGACGAGATCGCGTCCGCCTTGAACTGCGCTTCGGTCGGCGTCAGGTGGGAAAACAGGACCAGATAGCCTTCGTCCTTGGAGCGGCGAAAGACGTCGCCGGGCCGCAGATGGCGCTGGATGGTCCGTTCCGCAACCGAGAAGGCCCGGTCGGCCATACTGGGCCATTTGTCGCCCAGGGCCTCACGGACGGCGGCGAGGCCGACCAGTTGCAGCTTGCCGGCGACCACCTTTCCTTTTCCCTTGCTGTCGCCGCTGTCGAGCGCGTCGCGCACGGCCAGCTCCAGGCTCCACTCCCGTTCAGCGACTTCCTTGGCCGCGCCGATGCGCAAGGTGAGGATGTGATAGCACTCGCCGGTGGGCTGCCGCGAAGAGGTCAGCTCCACCTCGCCCGCCGCCGGGGGCTTGCCTTTTTGCTGCAGGAAACACTTGATCTGTCGCGTCTGATCCAGCGCCGAGCCGTCCTGCATGACGCTGTCCAGCTGGCTCCGGTCGGCCTCGCTGACCAGGCCGTTCACCGGCTTTCCCATCAGATCGAAGATGCTCCAGCCCAGGCGGCGGGTGACGGCCGTGTTCGCCATGATGAGCCTGCCGGATTCTTCGGCGACGACGAGCGGCTCCTTCACCACGCCAAAGACCGAAGCCAGCAGCCGCTGCGTCGTTTCGCGATGCTGCTCGGCTTTCTTGCGCGCCGTGATGTCCCGGCTCCTGCGCACGAAATGGATGAGCTTTCCCTTGGCGTCGAAGATCGGCGTGGTGCTGAGCTCGAGCCAGTGCGGCTGGCCTTCGCGATCCATGGTTTCCTGGTCGACGATGACGGGCTCGCGGGTTTCGGCCGCCTTGCTGAGGACAGACAGAACCTGCGGCATGATCGTTTCGTCGAACAGCATGCCCAACGGCCGGCCGATGACTTCCTGCGGTTTGTAGCCGGAGGTCCGGACGATGCCGTCCGTCGCATAACTGATCGTCGGGCCCTCCGGCGACTTCAAATCGCCGTCCGTGACGAGCACCACCTCGGTGGGGCTCGACACCAGCACCTGACCCAGAAGAGCGACGAAGTCCGTCATGATTGACCCGCTTCAGCAAGCCATAAGGGGTCGAAATACCGGAGCTGCCAGATTTGATTCCAGCATGAACCGTTCACCCGCAAACGCCGGAAAACATGCCAACATAGCGAACGAAGCGTTAATGTGAGGTTGCCGATAACAGATCCCGGCCGATTTCGTGCGGAGGCCCGCTTGACCGCGCCCCCGGGGGCAGATTCTACTGACGCACCGCTTTAATCGGGGGCGACGATGCGAGCATCCGCGGCAATGGCGCTGGCAACGATCGTGGCGTTGGCGGTTGCGCCGGCAGCGCCTCCGGCAAAGGTCGCCGGGCCCACGAGCGAGCGCACTTGGCAATTGGCAGTGAACTGCCCGAAGACCGGCGAGCAGACCTCCGGCACGAACAAAATCTGCTTCTACAATTGCGTCGGCTCGATGACCGCGATCACCGTCCGCAGCACGCAGCTCTGCCCGCTGTCGATCCAGGGCTAGGCGTTCCCGACGGCATATCGCCCGGGAACCGACGCCCCTCCGCAAAAATACAGATAACGGATCGGAACTTTCGCCGACCGGCGGCGTTGAGCCGGCAATATTCCATGCAGTGTGACCCCAAGCGCACTGCACAGGTGGCGGCGAATCCGGCTTGCCCGCCCTCGGCAAACCGGTTTTGTCGCCGCCTCTTTTTGTGGTGCTTTTTTGAAGGCGTACTGATGGAAAACGGTCTCTATCACGTCATCCTGACGCTGCAGGAGGACGTCACGCACTACGTCGCCGTGATCAGGGATGGAATGATCGAGGGCGGCGACAGCGTCAGTTGTTTCTCGGGCACCGTTCAATTTGATGGAGACGATTTCCGCGCCGAGCTGATGAGCCGGAAATATGCCGAGCTCGATCGTTATCTGCCCGTGTTCGGGACCGGGCCTACGCGCGTGACCGTGCAGGGAACCTTGACCGCGGCCGACGCGGCAATCGGCACGGCAACCTCCGAGCAATTTCCGCATGTGGCGCAGGTGGAACTGCGCCGCCTGCGCTTCGCGGATGCGCGGCAACCGTTGGACAAGGCGGCCGCCTGACTCGGATTTGCGCGCCGGATTTACTGGCGCCCGGCCGCCTGAGTGGAATCCGTTGAACATCATCCCCGCGCTGATTCTCTGGTTTCTGTTACCCGCTTGGATCCTGGCCGGCTTCCTGGATTGGATTTGTCATCGAAGGTCCGGCATCGCCGTGCATTGCGGCCCGTGGGAGTCCATCCTGCATCTGCTGCTTCTGGCGGAGGCGGGCGCTGCGCTGTTGATCGGCCTGCTGCTGGAACTGAACGAGCCGGCCCTGGCCCTGATCGCGCTCTGCTTTATCGCCCACGAAGTCACCGGATATGTCGATATCCGCTATGCCCATGCACGGCGCAACCTGTCGCCGGCCGAACAACGCATCCACGACTACATGACAGCCATCCCGGTGACGGCATTATGCCTTGTCGGCGTGATGCACTATGAAACAGTCGCCGCCCTCGCCACGGATCCCGCCCGTGTTTTCACCGTGACCCTGCAATGGAAGATCGTGCCGCTGCCGGCGTGGCAGATTCTCTTCATCCTCGGCGCGGTGGTGATCGCCGATCTGATCCCCTATGCGGAGGAGTTCCATCGCGGATTGCGCGCTCGTCGCGCTCGCCGATGACATCGGGTTGCGCCAAGGAACACGGCCCGTCTCACGCGGTTCACTTTTGATCCCGTTCGCACGTCAAACAGGGAGATCGACATGCCGCAGCCCCGCGAGCGACAGCAGCACCACCGGAACCAGCAGGATCAGAGCCCGAACAAGCAGGACCCGCAGGCGCAACGTCACGCCAAGGAAGCCCAGGATTCCGGGGAGGCCCAGGATTCCGGCAAGCGCTCCAACCCGGATCGCTATCCCGATCAGGGCAAGCAGGCGCGAAGGCCGAGCGACACGCATTATCCCGAGCAGGACCCGTCGGGCAAGGCCGAGCGCCCCGATGCCGTCGAAGGCGCCGAATCCGGCCGGCCCGATCGTCCGCGGAACCGAGACGACCTGAACTGAGCGCCCGCCGATCGGTGATCAGTGAAACGGCGGACAGATGCCGTCGGCACCGATCCGGATCGTTGTGCGGGTGTTGTCGGGACAGGTGAAGTAGCAGATCTTGATCTTGTCGATCACCAGTTCGCCGGTGTTCGGACAGGCCACGGCGAGTTGCAGACCGGCATGCGCCAAGCCGGGCGCCGATAACGACAGTGCCGCCGCCATTGCCATCGCCGCCATCCGCCCCCGCGTGCCGAGCATGGCCCCGAGCATCATCGTCAGCCTAACGGGCTGCCCTCTTCGCACGTTTGCGCGCTGTTTTGCGTGCGCTCTTCTTGGCCGATGCGGCGCGCGGCCGGTCGCCTTTGTCGCCTTCGCCGGGTTTCGCCACGGTCTTGGCGCGCTTGCGCCGGTCGGCCGCCAGAGAGCGCCCGACATCGTCGGATTCGACAAACGATGTCCCGCGCTTGTTGCGACGGACATATCTCTTGTCCGTGCCGGTATCGATCAGCTCGCGCTTCGCCATGACGGCCTCCGATGATGACAGGTCACAGAAGCGAACCACGGGACATGTGGGTGGTTCCGCCGATTTCAACATCATCGCTGTGAACAAGAAGGCGTCGATGGTTGTTTCTTTGGCAAGGACAACGACCGAAAGGATTATCGTATCCATGCTGGAACACATCGTCCTGGCGGTCACAGCCACACTCATACTGGGCTATCTTGTCTCCGTCTTCGTAGATTGACCCCGTTCCTGCCGCATCGGAATACCGGTGGCGGCCTGCACCACGGGGCGCATTCGAACCGTGCAGACAGCCCCAATGCCAGGGGGTGCGGAATCGACCCGCCTGCGCCGCGACTATCCGATGTCGGCAGACTTTTGTCTGAGGCAGGATGGCGGAGAGGGTGGGATTCGAACCCACGGTACCCGCGAGGGTACAACGGTTTTCGAGACCGCCCCGTTCGGCCACTCCGGCACCTCTCCGCAGAGGATCGCTTCGGCCGCTGGGGTCGTGAAAGCGGCCGGACAATAGCGACGGCGGGCGGGTCCCGCAAGGGCGCCCTTTTCGGCGCCCAAGCCCCGGAAATGCCTCATCACCTCAGGCGCTTGGCGGTTCCGCCCTCCGTGGCATAGTCTCCTATCTCAATCCGCGTGATTTATCAGGGGAAGACCTATGAGCAGCAAGGATGGCCGCGTCCGCTGGGGCATCATCAGCACGGCCAATATCGGCATGGAAAAGGTCACGCCGGGCATCCAGCGCTCGCCCCATTCGGTGGTGACGGCCATCGCCTCCCGCGACCTCGCCCGGGCGAAGGAGGCGGCGAAGAGGTTGGGCATCCCCAAGGCCTACGGCTCCTACGAGGAACTGCTGGCCGATCCGGAGATCGACGCGGTCTACAACCCGCTGCCCAACCACCTCCACGTCCCCCTCACCATCCAGGCGGCCAAGGCCGGCAAGCATGTGCTGTGCGAGAAGCCGATGGCGATGAACGCGCAGGAGGCGGAACAGCTCCGCCAATGCCCGAAGGACCGCCTGGTGATGGAAGCCTTCATGGTGCGCTTCCATCCGCAATGGCTGCGCGCGCGCGAGATCGTGCAGAGCGGTGCCTTGGGGGAGCTGAAGCTCGTCAACGTCATCTTCTCCTACTTCAACAACGACCCCGCGAACGTGCGCAACCAGGCAGACATCGGTGGTGGCGGCATCATGGACATCGGTTGCTATGCCGTGGTCAGCGGCCGTTTCCTGTTCGGCGCCGAGCCGAAGCGCGTCGTCTCGCTGGTGGAGCGCGACCCCAACTTCAAGACCGATCGCCTTGCCGGCGGCCTCGCCGATTTCGGCAACGGACGGCAACTGGTCTTCAGTTGCTCCACGCAGCTGGTGCCGTATCAGACGGTGAACGCCATGGGCACCAAGGCGCGGCTGGAGATCCTCATCCCCTTCAACGCCATGCAGGGCGAGGCGATGACCATCACCGTTGACGATGGCTCGGAGAAGGATCGCAGCAGCGCCCGCAAAGAGACCCTGCCGAAGAGCGACCAATATGCCGAGCAGGCGGAAGCTTTCGCGCTGGCCGTGCTGGGCAAGGGCAGCCTCGCCTACGGCATCGAGGATTCGATCCAGAACATGCGCATCCTGGACGCCCTGTTCCAGTCCGAACGCAGCGGCGGCTGGGTGAGCCTGTAGGGGAACCCGCGCATGCCTGACAGCGGCCCAGAGCATCTATCCGGGGAGCAACTGCCGGAGATCCCGCAATTCGATTGCGGGACGCTGGGCGCGGGGCATCTGGCGGAACTGGCGCTGACGCGCACACGCCGCATGGTCGAACTGGGACGGAACATCTACACCGGCCCCGGCCTGACCTTTGCCGATTGGCGCTCGCGCGCCTGGCTCGCCCGGAACGAGACGCCCTTCGCGGCGGAGATCGACCAGATCGCCAAGCGTCTTGGCCATGATGCAGCGCACGCGCTCAATGTCTCCTACGAATGGGCCTGCACCACGGCCGCGGTCGGTCCGGTGATGCTGCGCGTGCTCGATTGGCGCTTCGACGGCATGGGGCGCGAGATCGTGGTGGCGAAGCACCGCTCCACCGCGGGCGAGTGGCTCAATGTCACCTGGCCCGGCTTCGTCGGCGCGCTGACGGCTTTGGCGCCGGGCCGTTTCGCCGCCGCTTTGAACCAGGCGCCGTTGCGCCGCCGCACCGGCCTGTTGCCGGTCGACTGGCTGATCGACCGGGTGAAGGTCAATCGCAGCCGCGCGTTGCCGGCGACGCACCTGCTGCGGCTCGCGTTCGAGACCTGCCGCAACTTCAACCAGGCGGTCGCCTTGCTGCGCGACACGCCGATCGCGCTGCCCGCCATGTTCGCGGTCAGCGGACCCGACGGCCAAGCGGCGATCATCGAGCGCCAGGAGCGGTCGGCCGTGGTGCTGACCGGCAACGAGGTGATGGCGAACCACTGGCTCAATCCGGAATGGAAGGGCCACGGCCGATCCCGCGGCGTGGTCAGCGAGGAACGCTGGACCGCCCTGCGCCGGATCGCCGACCAGTCGGCCGGGCATCTGGGCCAGGACTTCTCCTGGCTGCGGCCGCCGGTCCTCAACAAATACACTCGCCTGGCGGCCATGATGAACGCCGCCACCGGGACCCTGCAGGTCGTGGGACTGGAGCGCTTCGGGAGCATCGCCCTGCCCGCCACGCAGACCCTGTCGACCCGGCTGGAACCGCCGAAAAAGCGCTAAGGCCTTGAATCGGGCGACATTATTGCCCAATACCGAACCATCCCCAGGCCGCCAAGCGATTGGGAAAGCTTGGAAAACAGGCACTTTTGAAGCCCTCGCCGGGGTAGACAGGGGAAGGCCCCACTGTATATTCCCGCGCCTTGGACGGGCCGCCCCGGAAAGCCGGGCTGGCGGCCCCTAGTTTTTTGCCCAAAGAGCGCAATGTCCAGCGCCGGTTTGGGCGGATCGAGACGGGATACCATGTTCGCAGTGATCAAGACGGGCGGCAAACAGTACAAGGTCGCCGAAAACGACGTCATTCTGGTCGAGAAGCTCGAAGCCGAGGCCGGCGCGGAAGTGACGTTCGATCAGGTTCTGATGGTCGGCCAGGACGCCAACCTGAAGGTCGGCGCGCCGCTGGTGAAGGGTGCCAGCGTCGTGGCCAAGGTCCTGGACCAGACCCAGGCCGACAAGGTTCTGATCTTCAAAAAGAACCGCCGTCACAATTACCGCCGCAAGCGCGGCCACCGTCAGCTTCAGACGGTCCTGCGCATCACCGGCATCAAGGCCGCCTGAAGCCCGTTGGGTTTTGGGGCGCCGGAAAGCTCAAGGAGTTTGAAACATGGCACATAAGAAAGCAGGCGGTTCATCCCGCAACGGTCGCGATACCGCCGGCCGCCGTCTCGGCGTGAAGAAATTCGGCGCCGAGGAAGTCATCGCCGGCAACATCCTGGTCCGCCAGCGTGGCACCAAGTTCCACGCCGGCGCCAATGTCGGCATGGGCAAGGACCACACCCTGTTCTCGAAGGTCGACGGCCGGGTGGAGTTCAAGCACTCCAGCGGCGGCCGCACCTTCGTTTCGGTGAAGCCGGCGAACTGAATGCGATCAGCGCGGGACTAG
>DASZQC010000586.1:0-22347 GCA_035549815.1 Dongiaceae bacterium | reverse complement strand
CAACCCCTTCTTCGTGAAGATGAAGGAAGGCGCCGAGGCCAAGGCGAAAGAGCTTGGCGTCGAACTGCGCTCCTTCGCCGGCAAGGTCGACGGCGACAATGAGAGCCAGGTCGCCGCGATCGAAAGCCTGATCGCCGCCGGCGCCAAGGGCATCCTGATCACGCCGAGCGACACCAAGGCGATCGTGCCCAGCGTCGAAAAGGCGCGCCAGGCCGGCATCATGGTCATCGCGCTGGATACCCCGCTGGAGCCGATCACCGCCGCCGATGCCACCCTCGCCACCGACAATTTCAAGGCCGGCGAGCTGATCGGCCAGTGGGCGGCAAAGACCCTGGGCGACGGCGCCAAGGATGCGCGCATCGCCTTCCTGGACCTCACGATCACCGAGCCGACGGTCGATTATCTGCGCGACCAGGGCTTCATGAAGGGCTTCGGCATCGACATCAAGAACCCGACCGATATCGGCGACGAGGATGATCCGCGCATCGTCGGCCATGACCTCACCTCCGGCAACGAGGAAGGCGGCCGCAAGGCGATGGAAAACCTGCTCCAGAAGGACCCCACCATCAACGTCGTCTACACGATCAACGAACCCGCCGCCGCCGGCGCCTATGAAGCGCTGAAGGCCGTGGGCCGCGAGAAGGACGTGCTGATCGTCTCGGTCGATGGCGGCTGCCCCGGCGTGAAGAACGTGGAGGCCGGCGTGATCGGCGCCACTTCCCAGCAATATCCGCTGCTGATGGCCTCCATGGGCGTGCAGGCGGTGGTCGATTTCGCGAAGACCGGGAAGAAGGTCGAGAATTCGCCCGGCCTGGACTTCTTCAACACCGGCGTCGAGCTGATCACCGACAAGCCGGTCGACGGCGTGCCTTCGCTGAGCGTGAAGGAAGGCCTCGATAAGTGCTGGGGCTGAGCCCCGAATAGCCTGCGTTTCCCAATTGTGCGCTCCAATGGGCCTTCCTTCGGGAAGGCCCAGTAGGGCATAGTTGTGTCCGCGCGACGCCACGGTAATGGCCGGACGCCGCGCCTATAGCAGGCCAAACCCATAAGACAGGGGTGGGACATGAGCCGTGCAGACGACGCCGCGCCGGGCGGCCCGGCCGCCTTCGAGAAGGCGATCTCCGCCGACAAGAATGTCGCGCAGTTCGACGAAGACGCAGCGACGCCGCTGCGCAAGCTGCAGCATTTCCTGCATGCCCATCCCACCGCCATCCCCGCCATCGTGCTGGTGCTGGCGATCGTCCTGTTCTCGATCATCGCCGGCGGGAAATTCCTGCACCCGTTCAATTTCTCCCTGGTGCTGCAGCAGGTAACCATCATCGGCATCATCGGCGTGGCCCAGACGCTGATCGTGCTGACCGCGGGCATTGACCTCTCCGTCGGCGCCATCATGGTGCTGAGCTCGGTGGTGATGGGCAGGCTCGCCATCGTCTATGGCGTGCCGGTGCCCATTGCCTTCGGGCTTGGCCTGCTGACCGGCGTGGCCTGCGGCTGGATCAACGGCTTCCTGGTGACGCGACTGAAGCTGCCGCCCTTCATCGTGACGCTGGGCACCTGGAGCATCTTCTTCGCGCTCAATCTCTGGTATTCGGGCAGCGAGAGCATCCGCTCCCAGGACCTCGCCGCCGGCGCGCCGTTCCTGCAACTGACCGGCACGGCCTTCACCCTCGGCATGGCGCGGGTCACGGTCGGATCGCTGCTGATGCTGGCCCTGGTGGCGCTGGTTTGGTACATCCTCAACTGGACGCCATACGGACGCTACGTCTACGCCATCGGCGACGATCCGGAGGCGGCGAAGCTGGCCGGCATCCGGGTCGACCGCATGCTGCTCTCGATCTATATGAGCGCCGGGCTGATCTGCGCCATCGGCGGCTGGGCCTTGATCGGCCGCATCGGCTCGATCAGTCCGCAATCCGGCTATACCGCGAACCTGGACAGCATCACCGCCGTGGTGATCGGCGGCACCAGCCTGTTCGGCGGGCGCGGCTCCATCATCGGCACCCTGATCGGCGCGCTTATCGTCGGCGTGTTCCGCAACGGCCTGGCGCTCAGCGGCGTCGACGTGCTGTGGCAGGAATTCGCCGTCGGCGTGCTGATCATCGTCGCGGTCGCCATCGACCAATGGCTGCGGAGGGTCTCGGCATGAGCACGGAAACACGCACCCCGCTCTTGCAGGCGCGCGGCCTGGTCAAGCGCTATGGCCGCGTCACGGCGCTGGATCATTCCGACTTCGACCTCTATCCGGGCGAGATCCTGGCGGTGATCGGCGACAACGGCGCCGGCAAATCCTCGTTGATCAAGGCGCTGACCGGCGCCATCAGCGTGGACCATGGCGAGATCACCCTGGACGGCAAGCCGGTGCATTTCAAATCGCCGATGGATGCGCGCCAGGCCGGCATCGAGACGGTGTATCAGAACCTCGCTCTGTCCCCCGCTTTGTCCATCGTCGACAATCTGTTCCTGGGCCGCGAGATCAAGGCCAAGGGCATCGCCGGCAGCCTGTTCCGCAAATTGGACAAGGCCGCGATGCAGAAGATCGCGCGCGAGAAGCTGTCCGAACTCGGCCTACTCACCATCCAGAACATCAACCAGCCGGTGGAGACCCTTTCCGGCGGCCAGCGCCAGGGCGTCGCCGTGGCGCGCGCTGCCGCCTTCGGCAGCCGGGTGGTGATCATGGACGAGCCAACGGCGGCGCTCGGCGTCAAGGAATCCCGCCGCGTGCTGGAGCTGATCCTGGATGTGAAGCGGCGCGGCCTGCCCATCGTCCTCATCAGCCACAATATGCCGCACGTCTTCGAAGTGGCCGATCGCATCCACATCCACCGCCTGGGCAAGCGCCTGACGGTGATCGACCCGAAGAAATACTCGATGTCGGACGCGGTCGCGCTGATGACCGGCGCGATGGCGGTCAAGGACAGCGACACGGTGCATTAAAGCGTTGCGTCCGCGCCACAGGGAGATTCTTGCCGCCAGAGTCTGAACCCCGTGGAGCGGACTCTCGTTCCCTCGTCGCCGCAAGATCGCGCACGTGCGAGTTATTCAATAAGGACGGTCTTTTCTGCGATGAGTCGTATTCCCGCCTCATCGCCCCTCTCAACACTTTCATAACCTGTCGGCAAGGTTCTCTTAATCTCCCGGCCGTTCGGCATAGGCCGGATTCCCACACACTGTTGCGCCACGGAACCAAACCCGCAACCGAATCTTAATTGCTATGGGCGCCTAATGGTCATGTTGGCAGCCGGCCACAGATCACCCGCGTAGATCATCAGGCGCTGCATAACCACCCCGCCGCATAGCGGCGACGCAAGCTCCTGACATCCGGCTACCGCGGCGATGCGCCGCCGTCGATCAGCGGCGCCGGAGACGAACCATGTTCCAGTTGATGCTCACCACCTGCTTTGCCGGCATCCTGTGCTTCAGCGATGCGCCGAAGGTCGACTACGTGACCGCCGAGCAATGCCTGCACCAGGGCGCGATCCTCTCCGGCATCGCCCGCGTCGACATGGAATTGGGCCACATGCCGCAATCGACCAAGATCGAGTGCAAGGGCATCGACGGCAGCACGCAGATCGTCACTTATGATTACGGCCACAAGCGCGTCGCCAGCATCCCGGCCGAGGATGCGCTGAGCCTGCCGACGTCGCGCTGATCACGCCCTAGAATTAGCGGGACGGCACCGCCCCGCTCCTCTCCTACATTGAAGATTCGGCGCCGGCGTGACACGCTCGCGCCGGCATGACTCACTTCCTTGGGCTTGATATCGGCACCTCCGCGGTGAAAGGCGTGCTGGTCGACGAAGGCCAGCACATCGTCGCCTCCGCCACCGGGCCCATCGCGACCGCGCAGCCGCGTCCCGGCTGGTCCGAGCAGGCGCCGGAAGATTGGTGGCGCGCGGTCGAGGCGACGGCGGCCGAGATCGCGCAGGCGGCACCGCAGGCCTGGCGCGAGATCAAGGCCATCGGCCTGTCCGGCCAGATGCATGGGCTGGTGCCCATCGACGCGGCCGGCGCGCCGGTCCGGCCGGCGATCCTGTGGAACGACGGCCGCGCCGCCGCGGAGGCGGCCGAACTCGCGGCGAACGTTCCGGACATGACGCTGCTCGGCGGCGTATTGCCCATGGCCGGCCTGACCGCGCCCAAGGCGCTGTGGATGGCACGGCACCAACCGGCACTGTTCGCGCGCGCCGCCTGTTTCCTGCTGCCCAAGGATTATGTGCGCCTGCACCTGACCGGGCAGCGCCTGACCGATGTCAGCGACGCCGCCGGCACCTTGTGGCTGGACCAGGCGGCGCGGGCGTGGTCGCCGGCCCTGATCGCAGCCAGCGGGTTGCGGCCCGACCAGGTGCCGCCGATCGTGGAGGGCCCGGTCGCCGCCGGGCATCTGCTGCCCGCCATCGCGCAGGCCTGGAATCTGCCGGGTGAGACCCTGGTGGTCGGCGGCGGCGGCGATGCCACGCTGGGCGCCATCGGTATCGGCGCGGTGCATGACGGCGACGCCTTCATCTCCATCGGCACCTCGGCGCAATATTACGTGACGCGCGACTGCTACGTGCCGAGTGGACCCGAGGGCCTGATCCACAATTTCGCCCAGGCCCTGCCGCGGACCTGGTCGCAGATGGCGGCGCTGTTGAATGGCGCCGGTTGCCTCACCTGGGCGGCCGGCATTTTCGGCGACGGCGACATCGTCCGCGCCCTGGCCGAGGTCGAGGCCGGCTACAAGGGTCCCGGCAACGTGATGTTCCTGCCCTATCTCGCGGGCGAGCGCACGCCGCACAACGACCCGTCGGCATGTGGCATGTTCGCGCAATTGAGCCATGCCACCAGCCGCACCGATCTGTTCCAGGCCGTGCTGGAAGGCGTCGGCTACGCGCTGGTCGATGCGCAGGATGCGTTGCGCGGCGTCGGCGCGGAAGCCGACCATCTCGCCATCGTCGGCGGCGGTGTGCGCAGCCGCTTCTGGGTTCGCCTCCTCGCCAGCATGCTGGGCAAGGATCTGACGCTCTATGACGGCGCCGATCGTGGCCCCGCCTTCGGCGCCGCGCGGCTGGCCAGGCTCGGCTTCACCGGCGAAAGCGTCGCGGAGGTCTGCAGCCGCCCGCCGGTGCTGGAGGTGATCGAACCGGAGCCGAATCTCTCAGCAGCCTACGCCGAGCGGCAACCACATTTCCGCGCCTTGTATCAAGCGACGCGCAAGCTGCGCGCCTGATCTCCAACTCTCAGACAAAGGCGCTCGATGCGGCGTTCCACTTTTTCTGTGCGAATCCCGGGCGGTCCTTCAGCGCCTTGCGCAGGGTGTTCTTGCGCTCGTCCCATTTCGATGCGCCGATGGCGATGAGGGAGTCGAGCGGCTTGCTGCTTTTCAGCGCCTCGTCGACCAGCGGCCAGGTCATCTTGCCGCCGCGGCCGTGATGCAGGACGTCGGCGATGACGCAACACTGGTCCGCCGGGCGGCCGTCGATGCCGACCCGCTGCTGCGCCCGCTTCATGAAGCCCTTGTAGGTGTCGATCATCTGCGCCACCTGCGCGTCGCGCGCGGCGGCGTGCTTGCTGGTCCAGTGGATCAGCTTGGCGGCGGCGATCACCTCGGAATCGTCGACGTCTTCCAGGCTCGGGTTGAGATATTTCATCAGCGGCTTGGTCGTCTCGTCGGTCTCCAGCGCCACCGCGGGCGTTCCTTCCTCGACCCGCTGGATGCGGCCGTTGACCAGCTTCAAATGCGGGAAATAGTCCGCCGCGTTCGGCAGCGACAGCAGCTTGCGGAAATAACAGACGAAGTCGCCGTTCGGCACATGCGCGGCAAACTGGCTGAAACCGAAGGTGAAGGCGGCGGCGTCGTAGCTGTTGAGGGTCAGGAAGTTGCGGCCCTCGCACAAGGCCGTCGGCTCGATGAACTCGGCCCAGAAGCCGTGCGCGCCGGTGAAGTCCGCCGCGCTGAAGTTCAGTTTCTCGATCTTGGTGCCGCCGAAGATGTTGTAGAGGCCGATATTGCCCTCGTACGGCACCCGGCGCCCGACGAAGAACTTGGCCTCGTCGTCGGCCTGACAAAAGAAATCGCGACCGTCGCGCAGGATCTTGAACAGGATGGCCATGCCAATCCCCCTTTCGCTTCCGTCCCCATGCGCCATCCAGCCACAGATTTGCGGACGCAAGCAATCGTCGCGCGCCCACCCTGTGACGGGCGGTAACAATAATCTCGCCCGCGAGCCAAGCCTCGGTTGAGTTCCTGGGCACCTGCATATACTAGTATATCAATTGCACATGAGACTTGGGGACACGGGCCTCGGAATGCCGCGACCGGCCGCCAGCAGGAAGTCGACCAGTAGGCGCCTCGCCGCCGGCAGCGGCGCATCCACCGCCTTGCCCGCCGACGCCAGGATCGACCGCGGCCGGCCGATCCCGGACCAGGTCTATGCCCTGCTCCGCCGCACCATCGTCACGCTGCGCCTGCCGCCCGGCGCCGCGATCGTGGAGAAGGACATCACGCAGCAGCTCGGCATCTCGCGCACGCCGGTGCGCGACGCGGTGCGTCTGCTGGCGGAGGAAGGGCTGATCGACATCCGCCCCCAATCCGGCACCTTCGTCTCGCTGATCAACCGCGAACAGCTCGAGGAAGGCCGCCTGATCCGCAAGGCGCTGGAGATCGAAGGCATCAAGCTCGCCGCGGCGCGGGCGACGCCGGAGGCCGTCGACAGCCTCTATAACTTGATCGATTTGCAGGAGCGCGCGGCCGGGCGCGGCGACCATGTCGCCTTCATCGATTATGACGACCGCTTCCATCGCCAGATCAGCGAGCTCAGTGGCCATCTGCGCCTGTGGAAGGTGATCAATGGCGTGAAGGCCCAGCTCGACCGCCTGCGCCTGATGACGGCGCCCCTGCCCGGCCAGAACCGCCGCGTCATCGGCCAGCACCAGGCCATCGCCGACGCCCTGCAAAAGCACAACGAGGAACGCGCCGTGCGCGCCCTGGAACACCACCTCGACGACGCCTACGCCCAGCTCGCCACGGTGATGGAGCAGCACAGGGAGGCGTTTGAATGAGAAAGACTGCACGAACGCTCCTTCCCCCCTCGCGGGGGAAGGTTGCGCAGGCTTAGCGAGCGTCAGCGAGCTTAGCCGGAGCTGGATGAGGGGGCTGCCGTCGTCTCGACGATGCCGAACCAGAAAGCAATCAATCTTCGCCGCAACATGACCGACGCCGAGCGCGCGTTGTGGCGCGTGTTACGTGATCGCAAGGACGGTTATCGGTTCCGGCGCCAAGAACCCATCGATCACTACATCGTCGACTTTGTGTGTTTTAAAGCGCGTCTAATTGTAGAGGTCGATGGCGGGCAGCATTCCGAATCCGCTGCCGATAAGAGGCGAGATGCCTATCTGGAGTCCCACGGATTCCGCGTGCTGCGATTCTGGAACAACGAGATCTCGTCAAACTTTGATGCCGTGCACGGTGCAATCCTGGACGCTTTGAGTGCGGCGGCGCGAGCCCCCTCATCCAGCTCCGGCTAAGCTCGCTGCACTCGCTAAGCCTTCGCAACCTTCCCCCGCGAGGGGGGAAGGATTCACTGCCGCCACTCCGGTCCGTTCGGGAACTCGTAGCGGTCGAGGCTCGCCGGCTTCATGGTGATGGAATAGCCGGGCGCCTGGGGCGGCATGTAGCGGCCGTTCTTCACCACCACCGGATCGACGAAATGCTCGTGCAGATGGTCGACATACTCGACCACGCGATGCTCGAGGCTGGCGGAGACGCAGACATAGTCGATGATCGCCAGGTGCTGCACATATTCGCACAGGCCCACGCCGCCGGCATGCGGGCAGACCGGCACGCCGAATTTCTGCGCCATCAGCAGCACGGCCAGGATCTCGTTCACGCCCCCTAAGCGGCAGGAATCGATCTGGCAGAAATCGATCGCGTTCGCCTGCATGAGCTGCTTGAAGATGACGCGATTCTGGCACATCTCGCCGGTCGCCACGCCGACGCCGAGCGGCTTCACCGCCTTGCGGATCGCGGCGTGGCCCAGCACGTCGTCGGGCGAGGTCGGCTCCTCAATCCAGAGCGGCCTGTAGGGCGCCAGCTCCGTCACCCAGGCGATCGCCTGCCCCACGTCCCAAACCTGGTTGGCGTCGATCATCAGGTTGCGGTCGGGGCCGATCTCGTCGCGCACCGCGGCGCAGCGCTTCTTGTCGTCGGCGAGGTCACGGCCGACCTTGATCTTGATGTAGTCCAGGCCCTGCGCCACAGCCTCGCGCGTCAGGCGGCGCACCTTGTCGTCGGGATAGCCGAGCCAGCCGGCCGACGTCGTGTAGGCCGGATAGCCCTTGCTCTCCATCTCCGCGATGCGCTGGGCCTTGGTCAGCGCCTTGGCCTTCAGCATCACCACCGCCTCGTCGGGCGTCACGGCGTCGGTGATGTAGCGGAAGTCGATCAGCCGCACGAACTCTTCCGGCGAGAGATCGGCGACCAGGCGCCAGACCGGCTTGCCGACGGCCTTGCCCCACAGATCCCACACGGCGTTGACCACCGCCGCGGTCGCCAGATGCAGCACGCCCTTTTCCGGTCCGACCCAGCGGAGCTGGCGGAACTCGGTCAGCGCGCGCCAGAACTTGCCCATGTCGGCGGTGATCTCGTCGAGCGATTTGCCGATGACGGCCGGCGCCAAAGCGTTCGCCGCCGCCGCGCAGAGCTCGGTGCCGAGGCCGAGGGTGAAGGTCAGGCCGTGTCCTTCCAGCCCCGGCCTGTCGGTCTTTAGTACCACGTACGCGGCGGAATAGTCCGGATCTGGATTCATCGCATCCGACCCGTCGAGATTGCGGGACGTCGGAAAGCGGATGTCGCGGACGGTGACGGCGGTGATGTGGGGCATGGACGCTCATTCCGCTCTATCCGTCATGCCAGGGCCTGGCCCTGGCATCCACGAGTTTGCCTGCAACCACGCGGTGCCGCACATCGAAACTCGTGGATGGCATGGCCAAGCCATGCCATGACGGCATTTATATCGAGACTACTAAGCCTGCACCGTCTTCTGACGCTGCTCGCCCAATCCGGCGATGCCGAGCTTCATCACCTGGCCCGCCTTCAAGTAGATCGGGTTCGGCTTCTGGCCCATACCGACGCCGGGCGGAGTGCCGGTGGAGATCACGTCGCCGGGCTGCAGGCTCATGAAGTTGCTCAGATACGCGACCAGGAACGGCACGTTGAAGATCATCGTCCTGGTGTTGCCGTTTTGATAGCGCTTGCCGTCGACCTCGAGCCACATGTCGAGATTGTTCGGGTCCTTGATCTCGTCCCGGGTGACCAGCCACGGGCCGATCGGGCCGAACGTATCGCAGCCCTTGCCCTTGTCCCACTGGCCGCCGCGCTCGATCTGGAATTCGCGCTCGGACACGTCGTTGATCACGCAATAGCCGGCGACATGCTTCATCGCGTCGGCCTCGGTGATGTATTTCGCCGGCTTGCCGATCACGATTCCGAGCTCGACCTCCCAATCGGTCTTCACCGACTTGCGCGGAATCTCCACATCGTCATTGGGGCCGCAGATGGCGCTGTTCGCCTTCATGAACAGGATCGGCTCTTTCGGGATCGGCAGGTTCGATTCCGCCGCATGATCCGCGTAGTTGAGGCCGATACACAGGAACTTGCCGACGCTGCCGACGCAGGGGCCGAGGCGCTGCGCGGTCTGCACGATGGGCAGGCGGTGAATGTCGATCTTGCGCAGGCGATCCAGCGTATCGTCGAGCAGCGCCTCGCCGGCGATGTCCTTCACGTGATCGCTCAGATCCCTGATCCGGCCCTCGGCATCCAGAAGCCCGGGACGTTCCTGCCCCTTCGGGCCGTAGCGCAACAGTTTCAAGTCGGTCTCCCTTGGTCAGAATTCAGCCGCGATCGATATAGCGCCGCGGATGATTGCACGCAATTTTCCAGGATTTCGGACGCTAGAGAATTGGACCGGCCGGCACCGGCGCATCCTTGTGCAGCAGGCCCTTGGCGCGCAGATCGTCCCACAGCGCCTGCGGCAGCTTCTGCCGCACCATCTGCCAGTGGCTCTCCACTTCCGCCTTGTTGCGCGCGCCGGGAATGACCGCCGCCACCACGGGATGCGCGAGGGGGAACTGCAAGGCCGCCGCCGGCAGCGATACATTGTGATCGGCGCACGTTTCGGCCAGCGCTTTGGCGCGGCGCGCCACGTCCGCCGGTACGGCGCCGTAATTGTAGGTCGCATCCGGCCGCCCGATGCGCGCCAGCAGGCCGGAATTGAACGGGCCGCCGACGATGATGGAGGTGTTGCGCCTGTGGCATTCCGGGAAGAACGCGTCCAGCGGCCCCTGCTCCAGCAGCGTGTAACGCCCGGCCAGCAGGATGCAGTCGAAATCGTGGTGCCGCATCGCCTCTTCGCACACATCGACCTCGTTCACGCCAAGGCCGATGGCGCCGATATGGCCGGCTGCCTTCAATTCGCTCAGCGCGCGATAGCCGCCATCCATCGCGTCACGCATATGGCGCGGATGCTCGTCGCCATGCTGGTCGCGGCCAACATCATGGATCAGCGCCACGTCGATGCGATCGAGGCCCAGGCGCTGCAGCGAATCCTCCAGCGAGCGCTTGGTCGCGTCATAGCCATAGTCGTATTTCGCGCCGAACGGCATCGGCGTTTCGAAGCCGGTGCCGGGCCCGCGCGTATGCAATCCCGGCGTGATCAGCCGCCCGACCTTGGTGGAGAGCACATATTGATCGCGCGGCTTCTCGCGCAGGGCATCGCCGACGCGCCGCTCGCTGAGGCCATAGCCGTAATAAGGCGCCGTATCGAAGAAACGGCAGCCGCTGTTCCAGGCGGCGCCGAGCGATTCCTGCGCGTCGCGCTCGGTCACGGCGGTGAACAGATTGCCCAGCGGCGCGCCGCCGAAGCCGATTTCCGTGACCTTGATCCCGGTCTTTCCCAATGAGCGCAAAACGAACCCCATGCATGAGCGGTCGGGCGATTTCGATATACTAATATATGAGTTTTTCGGGCCTGCAACGATTTAATCCGCAACGATTTACACGGGTCGGGGTTTCTCTCCATCACCCTGCTCCGGAACGCCGCCGCAGCCGCCGGCGGAGCGTTGCCGGTGCGCAAGGATTCCGGAGTTTCGCATGTCCGACGGCGCCGACCACATCGCAGTCGTAATCCGTCGGTTCCTGGCGGCGATTCTGATCCTCTGCAGCCTTATGAGCGGCGCGACGCTCGCGCAATCTCCGACGCCACCCTCGCCAGGGCCGGTCGAAACGGGGCCGGTCGAAACGGGACCGGCCGAGACCGCCCCGGCCGCGAACGGAGAATCGCCGCAAGCGCAGCTTCAGTTGCGGCAATTGCTCGAAACCCTGCGCGACGACGACAAGCGCGGCGAGCTGGAGCGGCAGATCGAAGGGCTGCTGGCCGCGCAGGCGCAAGCACAACCGTCGGAGCCAAAGCCCGAAGAGCTTGGCCTAGGCGCGCGAGTGCTGGCCGCCGTCTCGGCCGGGTTCAACCAGTTCAGCCAGTTCGTCGACCGCACCGGCCGCGCCTTCGGCGATTCCGCGCATTTGTGGGACTGGCTGGAGCGCCAGGGATTGAACCCGCGCCTGCGCAGCATCTGGCTGGAGATCCTGCGCGACGTGGCGATGACCATCGGTGGCGGCCTGCTGGTCGCCTATGGCGTCAGGGCGGCACTCACCACGCCGCGCCGGCGCCTGGCGCATCGCGCCGAGGGCAGCCTGTTCCGGCGCATCCGCTTCTCCGCCGCGCGCTTCGTGCTGGACTTCCTGCCGGTCGTCCTCTTCACCGTGGTCGCGCTCGGCATCGCCGGCTGGCTGCAGCCGCCGGAGACGGCACGGCTGGTGGTGCTCGCTTTCATCAACGCCTCGATCGTCTCCATGGCTGCGCTGGTGATCGGGCGTTGGCTATTCAGCCCGATGCTGCCGGAGCTGCGCGTGCTGCCGATGACGGATTCGACCGCCGTCTATCTCTATATCTGGACGCGCCGCGTGATCCTGATGCTGGTCTGGGGCTATGTGCTGTTGCAGGCTGCCCTGCTGCTCGGCATGCCGCCATCGGGATACGAGGTTGCGGTGCGCCTGCTCGGCCTGATCATCGCCGCCTTGCTGGTGGTGCTGGTCCTGCAGAACCGGCAGGCCGTCGCGCACCGGATCCGGGGCGCGTCGGCCGAGCCCGATGCGCCGAAGACTGGCGCTCGTCCCATCGTTCCCGGCCCGGTGCGCGCCCGCGTCGCGGAAGTCTGGCATGTCGCGGCCGTGCTCTATGTCGTCGGCGTCTATCTGGTTTGGGCCCTGAACATCGCCGACGGCTTTACCTACCTGATGCGGGCCAGCGTCATCACCTTGATCGTCATTGCCGTCGTCGGCGCGGGCGAAGTCTGGGCGCCGCGTTTGTTCGACCGCCTGTCCGGTATCGATGAGGCGCTGACCGCACGCTATCCCTTCGTCGCCGACCGCGCCAATCGCTATATCCCGATCCTGCGCCGCGCCCTGGTCTATGCGGTGCGCATCGTGGCCTTCCTGGTCATCCTGGCGGCTTGGCAGGTCGACGTCGCCGGCGTCCTGTTCAGCGATACCGGCCGCGACATCCTGAGCCGCCTGGCCGACATCGCCATCGTCGTGATCCTGTCCTTGGCGGTGTGGGAGGTGGCGAGCGGCCTGATCACCGCGCATCTCAACCGGCGCGATCCCAGCGGCCTCGCCATCATCCGCTCGGCACGGGTCCGCACGCTGCTGCCGCTGATCCGCAACGCGCTGATGATCGTGATCAGCGTCATGGCCGCGCTGATCGTCCTGTCGGAGATCGGCGTCGATATCGCGCCGCTGCTGGCCGGCGCCGGCGTGGTTGGTCTCGCCATCGGCTTTGGCGCGCAATCCTTGGTCAAGGACGTGATCACCGGCGCCTTTTTCATGATCGAGGGCACGATCAATATGGGCGACGTGGTCACCATCAACGGCACCGGCGGCCTGGTCGAGGGCATGACGGTGCGGTCCATCCGCTTGCGCGACTATAACGGCGCCGTGCACACGATCAATTTCGGCTCGGTCGGCACGGTCACCAACATGACGCGGGACTTCTCCTACTTCATCTTCGACACCAAGATCGCATTGCGCTACGACGTGGACGAAGTGATGGAGGTGTTGCGCCAGACGGGCGAGGAAATGCGCGCCGACGACAAGTTCAAGCGCGATATCCTGGAGCCGCTGGAAATCGCCGGCGTCGAGACATTCGGCGACACCACCTTCATCGTTCGATCCCGCATCAAGACCCGCCCCATCCGGCAGTGGGACGTCGGCCGCGAGTTCCAGCGCCGGCTGAAGCGCAATCTGCAGGCCCGCGATATCGAAATGGCCACGCCGGGGCTGCCGGCGCACGTCACCGTGGGCAGCCACGACCATGGTCAGGTCGCCGCCGTCGCGATCGCCGCGCGACGGGGCAAGCCGGATCGACCGGACAACGACACCTAGTTGCCGAGCCGTACCGAGACAATCCGGCGATTGCGGCGGCGCGCCGGCTCGGCTACCTAGACGCAACGCATTCCAAACCCCAGGCAGACGCACTGTGAACGCCACGACACCGATCGCGGAGCTGGATGGCGGCGCCGCGTGGCGGCGTCTGGCCGCTTCGCTCGCCATCGCCACCATCGGCGGCGTCGGCCTGTGGTCCGCCGTCGTAGTGCTGCCCACCATCGAGACCGAGTTCGGCGTCGACCGCGGCGGCGCGTCCGTGCCTTACACCATGACCATGATCGCCTTCGCCATCGGCGGCGCCTTGTCGGGCCGGCTGGCCGACCGCTTCGGCATCATGAAACCGGTCGCGGCCGGCGCCATCATGCTCGGCATCGGCTATTTCGTCGCGGCGGCCGCGCCCTCCTACTGGGCCTTCGTCGCCGCGCAAGCGGTGCTGATCGGCGGGCTCGGCGCGTCGGTCACGTTCAGCCCGCTGGTTGCCGACATCTCGCACTGGTTCCTGCGGCGGCGGGGCATCGCCGTCGCCATCGTCGCCAGCGGCAATTACCTGGCCGGCACCATCTGGCCGCCGATCCTGCAGCATGCGATCGAGACCATCGGCTGGCGTTCGGCCTTCATGGGCCTCGGCATCCTGTGCATGGTCACCATGGTGCCGCTGGCCTTCCTGCTGCGCCGCAAGGCGCCGGAGGATCACGGCACCGTCGCGACCAACGGCGCACATGCGGCGATCGCCGTGATGCCGGCGCCCGCACCGGTCTTGCAAGGGTTGCTGGTGGTGGCGGGCGTCGCCTGCTGTGTCGCCATGTCCATGCCGCAGGTGCATCTGATCGCTTATTGCGGCGATCTGGGCTATGGCCCGGCGCGCGGCGCGGAGATGCTGTCGCTCCTGCTCGGGCTCGGCGTGGTCAGCCGGCTCGGCTCCGGCCTGATCGCCGACAAGATCGGCGGCATCGGCACGCTGATCCTCGGTTCGACCCTGCAATGCCTGGCATTGATGCTCTATCTGCCGTTCGACGGGCTGGTGTCGCTCTACATCATTTCCGGCCTGTTCGGCCTGTCGCAGGGCGGCATCGTGCCGAGCTACGCCCTCATCATCCGCCAGTATTTCCCGGCCCGCGAAGCCGGCGGGCGCATCGGCCTCGTCCTGATGTCGACCGTGCTCGGCATGGCGCTGGGCGGCTGGCTGTCGGGCGAGATCTACGATCTGACCGGATCGTACCAGGCCGCGTTCCTCAACGGCATCGCCTGGAACCTGCTCAACATGAGCATCGCCTTCTGGCTGCTGATGAGCCGGCGGAAGGCGAAGACGCGGGCGGCTTAGAACTCTACTGCCACCCCAAACACGTCATGCCAGGGCTTGGCCCTGGCATCCACGAGTTTGCCTGCCGCCACTCAGCCTAACCCATCGAAACTCGTGGATCCCAAGGCCAAGCCTTGGGATGACGACCGAGTGTGTTGGATGGGCGAGTTTACTTAAGGTCGACCCAGCTCTTGCTCTTCGCCGAATCCACCACGGCGTGCAACACCTTCTCGATCTCCAGCGCATCGGCGATGGTGGGATAGAGCGCCTCTTTCCCAGCGAGGCCGTTCAGCAGGTGCGCGACCTCGATGATCTTCAAATCGTTGAAGCCGATGCCGTGGCCCTTGGCCGGAGTGAAGCGGCCGTAATAGGGATGCTCCGGCCCGATCGGGATCAGGCGATGGCCGTTGGTCGCCGGGTCGACGGCGTTTTTGGTATAGATTTGCAGCTCGTTCATGCGCTCATGATCGAACAGGATCGAGCCGTTCGATCCGAATATCTCGAACTGCAGATGCGACTTGCGGCCCCAATGGGCGCGGCTGGTGATGAGCGAGCCCATCGTGCCGTCGGCGAAGGTGACCAGCGCCTGGGCCGTATCCTCGTTCTCGACCTCGCCCCATTCGCCGCTCAACGCCACCGGGCCGTCGCGCCGCTCGGTGCCGCCGCCGGCCGCCGGGATCGGACGCTTGGCGATGAGGATGCGCGTATCGGCGACGACGCGGGTGATCGGCCCCATGATGGCGCGCGCCACGCTGACCAGGTGCGAGCAGAGATCGCCCAGCGCACCGAGCCCCGCCATGTCCTGTCGGCAGCGCCAGGAATAGGGCGTCCCCTCGTCCGCCATGTAGTCTTCGTCATACATGCCGCGGAAATAGCTGACCTTGCCGATGGCGCCATCGGCCACCAGCCGCCGCGCAAACTCGATGGCCGGCGATTTCAGGTAATTGTAGCCGACCAGCGTCTTGCCCTTGGCCGACCTTGCTGCTGCCGCCATCTCCTGCGCCGACTTCAGATCGGCCGCCAGCGGCTTCTCGCAATAGACATGCTTGCCGGCCTTCAGCGCGGCGATGGCGATGTCCTTGTGCAGGGCGTTCGGCGTGGTGATGGAGACGAGACCGACCGCCGGATCGTTCACCACCTCCTGCCACGACCCGACCGCGCGCTTGAAGCCGAAGCGCTGCGCCGCCTTTTGCGCGGCGGGCAGGTTCACGTCGCCGATCGCCTCCAGCCGCGCCCCGAGCGCCGTCTCGAAAATGGTCGGCGCGGTCTGGAACGCCATGGCGTGGGCCGCACCCATGAACCCGGTGCCGATCACGCCGACGCCGATTGTATCCGTCATATCAAGCTGCCTCGAAATCGCGGGCGGCGCCAAATCGCCGGGCTCCGCAAAGGTGCCGCATCTTGAACTTTTTTGTTTGTATCCATCAAGAGGAATTTTTATTCTATTTTGATTGGATGCGATCAAACGGACGGAGGGGCACATGCCGCGCGGCAAGGGCACAGGTAAAGCAAGCGGCCGGTCCGCCCAGCGTCGCGCCGCGGCCAGCGGCGGCATCTCCTATGCCGAGCTCAACCGCGAGATCTCCACGCGCTACGAGACGCTGAGCAAGCGGCTGCGGCAGATCGCCGAATTCGCGCTGAAGCATCCGAACGAGATCGCCATCGAATCCATCGCCGTCATCGCATCCCATGCCGGCGTGCAGCCATCGGCGCTGATCCGCTTCGCCAAGGCGTTCGGCTTCGACGGCTTCTCCGACCTGCAGCGCATCTTCCAGCAGCGCCTGCGCGAAAGCCGCCCGAGCTATACCGAGCGCATCTCCGCGATGCGGGAGGAGATGACCGGCCGCAGCGACCAGGGACCGCAGGCGATCCTCACCCGCTTCGCCGAAGCCAATGTCGCGGCCCTGCAGCATCTGTGCGAGGAGACCAAGGCCGCCGACCTGGAGCGCGCGGTGCAGATATTGCGCAAGGCCGAGACGATCCACCTGGTGGCGCAGCGGCGCGCCTTTCCGTTGGCCGCCTATCTCTATTACGCGGTCAGCAAGATCGGCCGCCGCGCGCACCTGATCGACGCCATCGGCGGCATGGATACCGAGCAGCGGCAGTTGATGTCGCCCAAGGACGCCCTGGTCGCCATCACCTATGCCGATTACACGCCGCGCGTGGTGGAGACCGTGGCCTTTGCCGCGCAGCGCAAGGTGCCGGTCATCGGCATCACCGACCAGCCTCTGAGCCCCCTCACCCCGCAATCCGACGTGGTGTTCTATGTCGAGGACGCCGCGGTGCATGATTTCCGCTCGCTCGGCGCGTCGATGTGCCTGGCCCAGGCGCTGGTGGTGGCGCTGGGGACGACGGGGTAACCGGTAGGCGATCCATACTCAGCCGTCATCACCGGGCTTGACCCGGTGATCCAAGTTTCAATGCGCGAGATGAAGGGCTACAAACTTGGATTGCCGGGTCAAGCCCGGCAATGACGAATGGTGGGGTGCGGTCGTATTCCTATTGGACGCACTGGACTCTCCTTATCCGGCACGGCACTGTCATGGGGCTGAAAAGATCAGAACCGGGATCGCCGTCCTATTTGCGGCGGCGGACCAGACCTAGAGGGAGAGCTCAATGAACAAGTGGATGATGGCCGCGCTGACGCCGGCCTTGCTGGCGGTCGCCGCGGCGCCGGCCCTGGCCGGGGAGACGCTGGACCGGGTGATGAAGAACAAGGTGCTGGTCGAAGTGACCGATCAGGCCTATCCGCCCTTCTCCTTTATCGACGCGAGCGGCGAAGTGGTCGGCTTTGACGTCGACGTTTCCAAGGAGATCGCCAAGCGCTTGGGCGTCGAATACAAGGTCGAGACGCCGTCGTGGGAGATCATCGTCGCCGGCAACTGGAACGGCCGCTGGGACATCTGCGTCTGCTCGATGACGCCGACCGCCGAGCGCGCACAGGTGCTGGATTTCGTGAACGAGTATTACGCGGCGCCGGCCGTCGTCGTGGTCAATGTCGACAACACCGACATCAAAGGCCCCGCCGATCTGACCGGCAAGAAGGTCGGCGCCCAGGCGGGTACCACCTATGAAAAATACCTGCTGAAGGAACTGAAGATCGAGATGGCGCCGCCGGTCGACTTCCCCTTCGGCGAGCTGACCACCGTGCCGTATGATTCCGAGGACACCGCGTTCCAGGATTTGGCGCTCGGCACCGGCAAACGTCTCGACGCCATCGTCAGCAACTTCCTGACCGCCAAGGAGCGCGTCGACAAGAACCCGGACAAGTTCAAGATCGTCGGCGACCCGGCCTATGGCGAGCCGATCTGGGTGGCGGTCGACAAGGGCGATCCGGAATGGCAGGCCAAGATCAAGGAGATCTTCAAGGCCATGGAAGCCGACGGCACCTTGAAGGCGATCTCCGAGAAGTGGATCGGCGCCGACATCACCAGCAAGCAGTCGTAAGCGCGAGGCCCAAAGTCAGCCGGTGAGCAATCCGCGCAACGACGAAGCGGCCATCGAGGACAAGGTCGGGGAGCGCACGGTAGCGCCCCCGATCTTTCCACGCGGCGCCACGCGGCTGTTCGAGCTCAAGGTGGTCGCGGTCTGGGCCACTCTGCTGGTCCTGTTCGTCTCGTTCTTCCTCAGCTTCGGCCTGAAATACGACATCATTATCGAGCGCTTCCCGGCCCTGGCCGGCCTGCGGCTGACCCGCGACGGCTTCATCCAGGGCGCGGCACTGACGCTCTTCGTCTGTTTCTTTTCGATCATCGCCTCGATCGCGCTGGGCCTCATCTCGGCGCTGGGGCGCCTGTCGCAGAACGCGATCTTCTACGGCATCTCGACCTTCTACACCTCGTTCTTCCGCGGCACGCCGCTGCTGGTGCAGATTTTCCTGATCTATCTCGGCCTGCCGCAGCTTGGCCCGGTGCCGGACGCGATCCCGGCCGGCATCATCGCCCTGTCGCTGAATTACGGCGCATACTTAAGCGAGATCTTCCGCTCCGGCATCATGTCGGTGCCGCACGGGCAGCGCGAGGCCGGCGCCTCGCTCGGCCTCCACAACTGGGTCATCATGTGGACCATCGTGCTGCCGCAGGCGACGCGCATCGTCATCCCGCCGACCGGCTCGCAATTCATCGCCATGCTCAAGGATTCCTCGCTCATCTCGGTGATGGGCGTGTGGGAAATCATGTTCCTGGCCCAGAGCTTCGGCCGCTCCACCTACCGCTATATCGAGATGCTGACAACGGCGGCGGCGATCTACTGGATCCTCTCGATCGGCTTCGAGATCGTGCAAGCGCGGCTGGAAGCGAAGTTCGGCAAGGGATACCGGAAGGCGCATTGAGGGCGATCGCGCCGCCCTCCCCAAACACAACCGTCATGGTCGGGCTTGGCCCGACCATCCACGAGTCTGCTTGCCACGGCATGGCCTCGCCCATCGAAACTCGTGGATGCCAGGGCCAAGCCCTGGCATGACGTCGGGGCCGGTTACGAGGCGGCGACCCGCACAGCCTTGCCCGACTTCATCGATTCCAATGCCGCATCCGCCAGCAGCAGCGCCTTCAGGCCGTCGTCGCCGGTCGGGTTCATCGCCTTACCGCTCTTCACGCCGGTGACGAAGGCGTCCATCTCGGCACGATAGGCCGGCAAATAGCGCTCCAGGAAGAAGTGCATGACCGGGTCGGTGGCGAAGCCCTTGGCGTCGGCGCGCTCGACCGTGGTCGGGAACATGTTTTGCGCGCGCAACATGCCGCCGCTGCCATGCACCTCGATGCGCTGGTCATAGCCGTAGGTGGCGCGGCGGGAATTCGAAATCTGCGCCAGCTTGCCGCTCGCGGTCTTCAGCGTGACCACGGCGGTGTCGATGTCGCCGGCCTTGCCGATCTCCGGGTCGACCAGGCATGAGGCCAAGGCGCTCACCTCCACCGGCTCTTCGCCCAGCAGGAAGCGCGCCATGTCGAGGTCGTGGATCATCATGTCGCGGAACAGGCCGCCCGAGCGCGCGATGTACGAGACCGGCGGCGGCGCCGGGTCGCGCGACAGGATGGTGACGATCTCGGCCTTGCCGATCTCGCCGGCGGCGAGGCGCTTCTGCAGGCTGGCGAAGCTGGGATCGAAGCGGCGGTTGAAGCCGATCATCAGCGGCGCCTTGGTGTCGGCCACCACTTTCAGGCAAGCGCGCACGCGATCGGCGGACAGGTCTACCGGTTTTTCGCAGAACACCGCCTTGCCCGCCTTCGCCGCCTGCTCGATCAGATCGGCATGCGTGTCGGTCGGCGTGCAGATCAGGACGGCGTCGATGGTCTTGTCGTTGATGATGTCGGCGGTGCTTTTCGCGGCCGAGGCGCCGGTCTCGTCCGCCAAGGCGGCGACCGCTTTCGCGTCCACATCGGTGATCGCGGCGAGGGTGGCGTCCTTATGGGAAGCGGCCGAGCGGCCGTGGATCTGGCCGATCCGGCCGGCGCCCAGAAGTCCAATGCGCATGAGGGGATTCCTTCAAAAACCATCTATTCCGTTATTGACAGAAAATAGAATTATTGTTTCATAGGGGCAAGAGCGTTGTTGCGCCAGCAACCCGCGCCCGGCGCCGCGCACATGCGGCGAGCGATCAGGCCCGAACCGGGGAAAGCTTTATGTCCAGTGACCTGGCCAAGGATCTTGACGTCATCGCCATCGGGCGATCCTCGGTGGATCTGTATGGCCAGCAGATCGGCGGCCGGCTGGAAGACATGGGCACTTTCGCCAAGTCCGTCGGCGGCTGCCCCTCCAATATCGCCATCGGCGCGGCGCGTCTCGGCCTCAAATCGGCGGTCATCACCGGCGTCGGCGACGAGCATATGGGCCGCTTCATCCGCGAACAGATGGCGCGCGAAGGGGTCGCCACCGACGGCATCTTCACCGACCCGAAGCGCCTAACCGCGCTGGTCATCCTGGGCGTGCGCGATTCGGATTCCTTCCCGCTGATCTTCTATCGCGAGAACTGCGCCGACATGGCGCTGCGCAAGGAGAACATCGACCCGGCCTTCATCCGCCGCGCCCGGGCCGTCGTGGTAACGGGCACGCATTTCTCCACGGCGGAAACCGATGCCGCGCAGCGCAAGGCCATGAAGCTGGCCAGGGAAAGCGGCGGCAAGGTGGTGTTCGACATCGACTACCGGCCGAACCTGTGGGGCCTCGCCGGGCACGGCGCGGGCGAATCCCGCTACGTCGCCTCCGACAAGGTGTCGCAGCATCTGGCCGGCATCCTTGCCGAGTGCGATTTGATCGTCGGCACCGAGGAAGAGGTGAAGATCGCCGGCGGCGCGCAGGACACGCTCGCCGCGCTGAAGAACATCCGCCAGAAGAGTCGCGCCGCCATCGTGCTGAAGCGCGGGCCGCTCGGCTGCACGGTCTATCCCGGCGCCATCCCGGCCAGCCTCGATGACGGTGTGAACGGCAAGGGATTCCCGATCGAGGTTTACAACGTGCTCGGCGCGGGCGATGCCTTCATGGCCGGCTTCCTGCGCGGCTGGATCAGGGGCGAGACGTTCGAGACCTGCGCCACCTGGGCCAATGCCTGCGGCGCCTTCGCCGTGTCGCGCCTGCTCTGTTCGCCGGAAATTCCGACCTGGGAAGAGCTGCACTATTTCCTGAATCACGGCAGCAAGCATCACGCGCTGCGCCACGATGCCGACATCAACCACATCCATTGGGCGACCACGCGGCGCGGCCACTGGCCGACCCTGATGGCGCTCGCCATCGACCATCGCGCGCAGTTGGAGGAGATCGCCGACAAGGCCGGTGTGGACCGCAAGCGCATCGCCGACTTCAAGGAGCTGGCGGTTCGCGCGGCGGACAAGATCGCCGACGGCCAGCCAGGCTTCGGCATGCTGCTGGACGGGACTTACGGCCGCGAAGCCTTGTTCCGCGCCGCCGACCACGATCTGTGGATCGCGCGACCGGTCGAAAGGCCCGGCTCCCGGCCCTTGCGGTTCGAGACCGAGGACCTGGGCAGCCACCTCGCCGAATGGCCGGTGACCCATGTCATCAAGTGCCTGTGCTTTTATCACCCGGACGATCCGGAGGCGCTGCGCCGGGAGCAGGAAGAGCGGCTGCTGACGCTCTATGACGCGGCGCGCACGGCCGGCCGTGAATTGCTGGTGGAGATCATTGCCAGCAAGCATGGCAAGCTCGGCGACGACACTACGGCCAAGGTGCTGGGCCGCCTCTATGACCTCGGCATCAAGCCCGACTGGTGGAAGCTGGAGCCGCAGCCGACCAAGAGCGCCTGGAGCAAGCTCGGGGAGACGATCCGCACCCGCGACCCACATTGCCGCGGCGTGGTGCTGCTGGGGCTGGAGGCGCCGGAAGAGGTGCTGGAGCGGGCCTTCCAGAACGCCGCCGCCGATCCCGTCGTCAAGGGCTTCGCGGTCGGCCGCACCATTTTCGCCGAGGCCGCCGATGCCTGGCTGCGCAACAAGATCGACGACGAGGCCGCGATCGGACTCATGGCCAAGCGCTTCGGCAAGCTCACCGACGCCTGGAAGAAGGCCAAGCGCGCGAACTCGGTGGCGGCACAGTGATCGCATCAACCTTCGATACCGTGG